>JANNVM010000137.1:0-10290 GCA_031414455.1 Verrucomicrobiota bacterium | reverse complement strand
CCCCCCGGGCAGGGCGGGCCACCGGCCTGCCCCGTGTCGGAATCCTGCCGAACGCATTGTCCGGCCCTAGGCCGCAAACGGCAGGCCGGAGGCCCGCCCTACCCACTCATCACCCGGCATTGGAATGTCGAGTTACGGCGCCAGCAGACTCCGCCCCGTCATCTCCACCGGCTGCGGCACGCCGAGCATGGCGAGCAGCGTCGGGGCGATGTCGGCGAGGATGCCGTCGCGGAGTTTCACCTTTTTCGTATCTTTGGCGACGTAGATGCCGTGGACGAGATTGGTGGTGTGCGCGGTGTTCGGTGAGCCGTCAGGATTCCGCATCAGTTCGCAGTTTCCGTGGTCGGCGGTGATGAACAACTGGCCGCCGAGTTCGAGCACTTTCTCCACGATGAGCCGCACGCCGAGGTCAATTGTTTCGCAGGCATGGATGCCGGCTTCCACGACGCCGGTGTGGCCGACCATGTCAGGATTGGCGAAGTTCATGATGACGGCGTCGTAGTTTTCCATCCGCCGCAATACTTCAAACGCGAGGTCCGGCGCGCTCATTTGCGGCTTCTTGTCGTAGGTCGGCACTTCCTTGGGACTGATGGCGAGATAACGGTCCTCGCCGGGGAACGCGATATCCGTGCCGGCATTGAAGAAGAACGTGACGTGAGGGAATTTCTCCGTCTCCGCCGCCCGCAGTTGTGTCAGGCCGGCTTCGGACAGGATTTGCCCGAGAATCTTCGTCATGCTGATGGGATCGAAAATAACGCGCACGCCGAGTGCCGCGTAGGTTTCCTTGTATTCTGTCAGGGTGTAGTAGGCGACTTTCGGCGTGGCCTCACGCTCAAAGCCGGTGAATGCCGGATCCATGAAGGCCTCGGTGAGCTGTCGAGAGCGGTCGGCGCGGAAGTTGAACCACAGAATGACATCTCCCTCACGCACCCGCTGCTGATGGTCGTGGCTGAAGGTCATGGGCTGCATGAACTCATCGCCGCGCGGATCCAGTTCGTATGCCGCCTCCACTGCGGCGGACGGGGAATTGGTGCGGACTTCTCCGCGGCCCAGCACGATCGCATCCCACGCCAGTTTGTTCCGCTCCCAGCGGTGATCGCGGTCCATGGCGTAAAAACGCCCTATCACTGTGGCGACCTTCGCGCCGGTCGGAACAAGGTCTGTCTCCAGCTTCGCCAGATACGCCGCGCCGCCTTTGGGATCCGTGTCGCGTCCGTCGGTGATGGCATGGACCATGATGTCTTCGCAGCCTGCTTCCTTCGCCGCGGCACACAGCGCCACGAGGTGATCCTGGTGACTGTGAACGCCGCCATCGCTGACAAGTCCGAGAAAGTGGATGCGCCGTCCCTGTGCTTTGGTGAACGCCTCCTGGAGCACCGGGATCTCTTCGATTTCGCCGTCACGGATGGACTTGTTGATACGCGTGAGATCCTGATAGACGATCCGGCCCGCGCCGAGGTTGAGGTGACCGACTTCGCTGTTCCCCATCTGGCCCGGCGGCAGTCCCACGTCTTCGCCACTGCCGGAAATCTTGCAGCCGGGATAGGTCGCATAGAGATGATTGTGAAACGGCGTGCGCGCCAGCAGCGTGGCGTCGCCATTTTCCACCGCCTTGTCGCGTCCCCCGGGATTGATGCCCCAGCCGTCGCGGATGATGAGAACTACAGGTTTTTTCGACATAACGTCCGGCAGATAATCGCGCCCCCCGCGCCGGCAAGCTGGAATCAGGGAGCCAATCTGCGGCGCTCGCCTCTTGCCAGATGATTCCCCCGGGTATGCTCGGCGCGACTTATGGCTGCCGTTTCCTCCTGGCTCGACAAAACTCTCTGGCCCGCGGTGGCGCTGCTGGTGCTGGTGTCGTTTTATTTTCAGATCAGCGATGCCGACATCGCCCTGCAGGATTACCTCTATGATTTTGAGAACCGCCGGTGGCTGGTGGACCGCTCCGCATGGTGGCCGACGTTCCTTTTTCACAAACTCCTGAAGTGGCTCATCATCGCCTTCGCCCTGAGCCTGCTGCTGCGGCTGCCCGTGGTGCCGCATTGGAAACGTCCGGCGTGGCTGCCTCCGGTGCCGCCACGGGAAGCCTTTGTCGTGCTGCTCACGCTGGGCCTGACCCCGGCCATCGTGGCGATCGGCAAGGCGTCCACGAACGTCTTCTGTCCCTGGGACATCACGCGTTACGGCGGGAAGGAGGAGTATGTAAAAACATGGACGCGGTATGACGACACCAACCGTCCCGCGCGTTGCGGGAACTGCTGGCCCGCGGGCCATGCGAGCGGCGGCTGTGCCCTTGTGGCGCTGGCAACCCTGGCTGCCACCCGCCGCGGACGGGTGCTCGGAACGCTGGCCGGACTGGCGATGGGAACCGTTATGGGAGGCTATCAAATGCTGAAGGGAGCGCACTACACAAGTGACACCGTGGTGACGCTGTTGCTGGCGTGGATCATTCACCTTGTGCTCCGGCGCTGTTTGCTGCGACGGGAGACGGCCCCGGCCGCCCCGGATTAACCGCTTTGTTAATTCTCCGTCGTTTTGCGACAGGGGACACGGTGTATGCGGATGGATCCGCAAGCATTCCTCTCTGCTTCCCGTTTTCGTCGCTCTTGCGGCTCAGGCAGTTGAGGCCCCTGCTCAGTCTGCCCGCCGCTTCGCCCGGCCCGCCGCCAGTTTTACTCCATGATGCAACTTTCCACCGCCCAGTCCCTCGAAGCTCCCGCCATGACCCGGACCTGTTCCCGACGCATTCCCCGCGTCCTCCGCTTCCCGCTGTTTTTCTCTGCCGCCGCGTTCATCTCGTGGACACTGCTTCGCGTGCTGCTGTGGTTCGAATTCAAGCCTGCCAATGCCTCCGCTGCGGACACGATCCGCGCGTTTGCCGCCGGACTGCACATAGACGCCGCCATGGCGCTGTTCGCGCCGGTGGCATTGATAGGCTTCGCCGCGCTTCTTACCACGCTGGCATGGCTGCCGCTGTGGCCGGTGAAAACCTTTGTATTCAGAACCTGCCGGTCGTTCCCGCTCTGGCGGCTGCTGTTCCGCGTGGTGATCACGCTCTGCTGCATGGCCGGCGTGTTTCTTCTCATCAGTGAATGGTATTTCTTCGACGAGTTCGAGTCCCGCTTCAATACCGTGGCCATAGACTACCTGCTCTACACCCACGAAGTCTTCACCAACATTTGGGAAAGTTATCCCGTGCCCGGCATCGTCGCCGCCTGTCTCGTCGCCGGCGGCGGATTGAGCTGGCTGGCCTTCCGTTTTTTCCCGCCTGACTGGAGCGGGCTTCGTGCCGGAGCGCGCCTGGGCACAGTCTTTGGCTGGCTCGCGGCGGCGGTCCTCGCGTTCTTCAGCATCCGGCCGGGCGAAACCACGTTCTCTCCGCAGCGGGTGATGAACGAAGTAGCTAACAACGGCTGGGCTTCCGCCATCCGTGCCGCATGGTCGCGCAATCTTGAATTCAATGCCTTCTACGTTTCCATGCCGCGGGACGACGCTTTCCGCCGGACGCGCCGGCTGCTGGAAGAACCAGGCGCGACATTTGTCGGGCCGGAAGTGCCGGACGCGCCGCAGCCGGACGCAGAGGGCCGCATGGACGAAACCGCCGACGCTGCGTGGCTCGATGCCGCACGGCTTTCCCTCACCCGCGATATTGCGGGTGATCCCGCCAAACCGCGCCGCAACGTCTGCATCATTCTCGTGGAAAGTCTCGGCTCGGAATTTCTCGGCTGCCTCGGCCGCACCGGCAAGGACGGCAAACCTGAAACCCTGACACCGGAGCTGGATAAACTCGCGGCGGAGGACGGCATGTTATTCACTAAAGTCCTCGCCGGCGGAAACCGCACCATTCGCGGATTCGAAGCCGTCTATTCCAGCATCCCGCCGCTGCCCGGCGACAGCATCCTCGCGCGTGATAAAACGGACCGCGTCGAAACCATCGGCCGCGTGCTCAAGCGCGACGGCTATCAGTCACTCTTCGTCTATGGAGGGCGGGCCACGTTCGATTACATCAGCAGTTACGTACTGCCCAACGGCTGGGACCGGGTCATCGAGGAAAAGCATTTCGAAAATCCCGCGCACACCACCGCATGGGGCGTTTCCGATGAAGACATTTATCACCGCGGCATCGAGGAAATGCGGGCGATGCATGAGACCGGGCAGCCGTTCCTGATCTCGTTCATGACGGTCTCAAATCACAAGCCCTACTCGTATCCCGAAGGCCGGATTCCGGAGGACCCGAAAGTGCGGCAGCGCACTCATGCCGTAAAGTATTCCGACTGGGCGCTCGGCGACTTCTTCCGCCGCGCGAAGGCGGAGAAATTCTGGCAGGATACCATCTTCGTCGTGGCCGGCGACCACGGCGCGCGGGTCTATGGCAGCCAGACGATTCCGCTGCAGAGCTATCAGATTCCCGTCTTCATCGCCGGCCCGTGCGCCGTAGAGAAGCCGCAGCGGGTTGAGGTGCCGGGTTGTCAGCTCGATATCGCCCCGACACTCCTGGGTCTCATCGGACGGCCCTACCGTTCGCTGTTTTACGGCCACGACCTGCTCAAACCCGGCGCGGCGGAGCGGAACAAGAGCCTCATGCACCACAACCGTTCCATCGCCATCTACCGCGATGAGCGGCAGGTCGTCTTCGGACTGAACAAATCGGTAGAGTACTGGCAGGGCGACATCGCGTCAGGTAAAATGGCGCGCGTCGCCACCCCTGACGAAATCTTCATGGAACTCCAGCACAACGGCACCGCCATGTTCGTCACCGCCGACGCCCTTTACACCGGCCGGCGTTATATTCTCGCGGAGTGAACAGGCCGCTCGATAAGGAATTATCGAGGAATCGCTCCCGCAATCGTCATCCGCGATCAGCGCGAGCGCGGGCCTTGCGTCTTTGCAACGAGCGGCACTGCGACCGCCGGGACCGGTGCGCCGCTGGCGATCCACGCCCGCATCGTTTCCACTTCCTTCGGTGAAATGGCATGGCCGCTGGGCGGCATGGCGCCTGGCTGAGTGTCCGTTAGGGTGACCACTTGGTAAAACCGGCTGCTCTCCGGTTTCCCGGGCACAATCCACATGCCTGATTTTGCGAATCCCGCGAGCACCGCGGTGTCGGTCATCGCCGGCATGTGAGCGAGACGCTGGGTGCCGTGGCAGTGAACGCAGTTCCTCTCCAGCACCGGCTTCACGTTTTTCCATGCGCCGCCAGTGCCTCCGGTCGTCGCGCAGCCGGACAGTATCATCAGCCCGGTCACGGCGGCGCAGGCACTCCGAGTCAGAACGGCGGATTTTCTCATGCAGCCACGTTGTCGCAAATGCCGGTGTATTCAAACTCAACTCTGAGGAAGACTGAAATACTTCAGCGCCTGTGCGCAAAGCCGGGAAGTGAACGCACAGCCCTCCCGCGGGCTTGCAATGCCCCGGGGCGGCGCAAGCATGGCTCCCATGACTCCGCGCGAATCCGCCCTCTCCCTTCTTCAGCGTTACTACGCCGCCTTCAATGCCGGCGACAGGGAAACGTTCTTCAGCCTGCTCGCCGATGATGTGGTTCACGACATCAATCAGGGCGGCAGTGAGACAGGCGCGGCGGCTTTCCGCTCGTTCATGGAACGCATGGACCGGTGCTATTGCGAGCAGATCGAAGACCTCGTCATCATGGCCGATGAGAGCGGCACCCGGGCGTCCGCGGAGTTTATGGTGCGGGGAGAATATCTTGCGACCGACGAGGGATTGCCCCCGGCGCGCGGACAAACCTATCTGCTTCCGGCGGGTGCGTTCTTTACACTGTGTGATGGCCGGGTGGCGCGGGTGACAATGTATTACAACCTTCAGGAGTGGCTGCGGCAGACGGGCAGCGCCTAGCAGGAGCAGTCGCAGCCGGGGCAGTCGCAATCGCATCCCGGGCAGTCGCAGCCGGAACAGTCCGCACAGTAGCAGCAGTCACAGCAGGTGTTGGACGTCTTCGACCGCCGGCGGGAACCACGGCCGCCGCAGCCGCAGCATTTTCCGGAACAGCCGACGCACCATTCGCCGCACCCGCAGGACTTTTTTTCCCGCTGCTTTTCCTCCACCGGCGGCTCCTGCCCCGGCCAGGTCCGATCCGGCGGCGCAGGCAATTCCGGCGGCAGCGGCGGCGGCCCGGCCATGCCGAGTCTTGTCAGGGTTCGCTGCTGCAGCCGTGGGCCAGCCAGGGAAAGCAGCAGCGGCGCATGCCTCCGCAGCGGCAAAGCCGTGAGCGCGCGGCTCAGAATGCCGAGATCGGATTGCACGGCATCCGCCACCAGATCCCGGCGCGCGGATTCGCCGGCCGGCAGAGGATTGAAACGCCGGCGGCGGATGTCGGCCGCATAGTCTTCCCATGCATCCACGGTGTAAATCATCCGCCCCAGTGCGGCGCCGGCTTCGGTTAGCGGCGCGGCCGCTGCCGGCGTGCCGCTGATTGCAGCGAGGTGGCCAAAGATGGCTCCATAAGCCAGCCCGGTCGGCGCACTTGCCGCCGCGAGTGAAGCGCCGTGCCTCTCCGCGGCATCCTGGCCGCCGATCGTTCGGGAAATGGCCGCGAAGGGAAAACCGGTCTGCTCAAGGTCGGCACGGGCTTTGTTTTCTGCGCGGCGCAGCATCCAGTTTCCGGCGCGCGCAGCATTCCGCCGCAGTCCACGTTCGTCACCGGCGTCATCGCGCAGTTTCACGGTGAGGGCGCAGATGGTGACAGCCGCAGCATAACGCATCTGCGGCTCGTGCTGCACAAGCAGGCGCTTTTTGCCGAGCGGATTGCAGCAGGTCGTGCGCGAGGGAACCGGCTCCGCCGCGGCCAGCGCCGATCCTGTCAGGGCGAGAAACGTGCTGTCGCGGTTGATGAGCCACCGGCTCCACAGCCCGTAGCGGGCCCGCAGGGTATTGCACAGCCCGCAGAAATGACTTTGCCAGGCGCTCCGCGAATCGATCGTCGAGCAGCCGCAGGGGCCTGGCAGAAATCCGAACATGACGGTATTCGTGGCGATTCCGCCAATGAACGTCAAGCAGGCAGCAAGGGGCTTATTCGCCCGCCACCGGTGCCGTGCGTGATTTCCCCCGGAGTACGCATGAACGCACACTAACGCAGCCGTCCCGGCTGCCGTTGCGCAGTGCCTCTGGCCTGCCTTCTCCACCGGGATCCGTGCGCGCGGCAGGCTGGAAGCACTGCGCAACGGCAGGCCAGAGGCCTGCGCTACGGATTCAGGCGTAAGCCCTGCGGGGGACTCCCTCCGCGCTGCGCGACGTAACGATTGATGCTGGACTAAGATGGATTTCTGTGGGCCGTGGAGACCATGCTCATAGGTTCATGGCATGACTACTTTGGCCGCAGGTCCTAAAGAATCCTGTATTGATTCGGTGACTGTTTCAGAGGATTCGCTCACAATAGAACTGACGGATGGACGCAGCATCAGCGCCCCCATTGTTTGGTATCCGGGACTGCTGCACGGGACCGCCGCTGAGCGCAGCCACTACGAACTGACAGGGGACGGCGCGGGTGTTCACTGGCCGGACCTGGACGAGGACATCAGCGCTGAGAACCTCATCCGGGGCTGTCCTTCGGGCGAGAGCCAACAGTCGTTTGCACGCTGGCTGGAAACCCGCCGCAGTGCGGCCGCCTGGTCACTGCGCGACGTAGTCCATAACGAGCACCTTATCCAGCACCCCGCCCAGCATGGCACCGAATTCCTTGTGGGCAGGTTCGTGGAGATAGCCTTTTTCCAGCGCCTCTTTGCTGGCAAAGGTGAGTGTCCAGATGTGAGTGAAGCCCTGGTTCAGATTCTCCGGGCTCACGTTGGTGCCCCATTCGAGCGACTGCACGGCTGGCAGCTTTGTCTTCAGGGCCTTGAAGGCCTCGACGATGGTCTTCACCTTCTCCGGCGGCGCGTTGTCCTTGAATTTGAACATAACGACGTGGCGATACGGAGCGGCGGCGGCTTTGGCCGGCTGATCCTGGGCGGTGGCCTGGTGGTTCATGAGGAGGGTGGCGCTGAGGGCAGCAACGGCGAGGGCGGTGAAGAGAAGGCGTTTCATGGCGGCGGCAGGTTGCGGGGAACGGCGGTGGCGTCAAGTGCCGCGGGCGACGCATTACTTCGCCGACTGCCCGGCGGTCAGCTCGTCGCGGTAGAGGTCTTTGTTGGACGCCTGGAACTCCGCTTTGAGGCGAACGCGAAAGTTATGGAGATCCACGAGCCGCCATCCGGTGAATTGCCACGCGCCGTCTTTGCCGTCGTGCGCGATACCGAGAACGAGATGGCAGGCGTCGTCGTGAATTTTGCCAGTGAGGTCTTTGGGTTCGTAGTAAAACGTGCGCAACGTGCTCCCCGCGGCGGTGGCTTCGTAGAGTTTGGGATCCAGATAATAGACGCGGCCGGTCGGCTTGTGAACGATGCGGAGGTCAGGATAGCCGGAGCGCTGCCCGTCGCCCTCTTTGGTATGGGGTACGGCACAGGTGAAGTCACCGCCATTCAGCAGCGTGATGAGTTTTTCCTCCACATGCCGGCTGCCTTCGTTGATGCGGCGGAGACCGCGCAGGGGACCGTCGGCGGCGTTGAGAAATGCGATGACTTTGTCGGCGGCCAGCATGATGTGTCTGCGGCACGCGGCGTCGGAGGGGATTTTGTCAGGCTGAAGGGGAAGGATCTTCCTGCCTGTGGCAGCGGCGATCACGTCGCGCAGCGGAATATCGCGCAGCGCCGCTTCTGCGGTCATTACGGAACGGACTGCCTCCGCGGCCGGCGCGGCACCGGCGGGCGGCTTCGCATTCGATTGCCAGAGAAGAGCGGCGGCGAAAAAGACGAGAAGGACGGCGGGCGGTTTCATCCGGTGAACATGGATGAATCACCCTGCGCTGTCACGCACGCACGCGGTGGTTCCATTCCGCAATTCCCCTGCGTCCGTTTTTCCTCCCGGCCACCCACTGCCGCACCAGGTCCACCCTGACGAGGGCGTTGCCTTACGGAACCACCGGGGCCGGCACCGCCGGCACCGCCGGAGCGGGCGGCACGGGGAGTGCGGGAGACATCGTCTTCATGAGCCGGTAGAGGTCGCTGTCAGTGGATAAAACCAGCGTGGTCTCGGAGTCCATAATCTTCGCATACGTCTCGAGGGTGCGGGTGAAGTTGAAGAATTCGGCGGCTTCCGGCGTGGAATTGAAGGCAGTGGCATAGATGCGCACGGCTTCCGCGTCGGCCTTGCCTTTGATCTCCTGAACTTTGCGATAGGCCTCGGATTCAATGCGTTTGAGTTCGCGTTCGCGTTCGCCGCCGATGCGGGCGGCTTCGCCCAAACCCTCGGCGCGGAACCGCTCAGCGATTTGCCCGCGTTCACTCGACATGCGGGTGAAGATTTTCTCCTGCACATCCGGGCCATAGTTGATGCGTTTGAAACGCACGTCCATCAGTTCAATGCCGAGATCGCTGAGGCTGCGGGGTGCGGCATCCTTGCGGATGGCCTCCGCGATGGCACTGCGCCCGGTGGTGATGATGGACAGTCCGCCGCCGCCGGAGGGCATTCCAGGGATGGCTTCGGCGACGGGTGTCTTCCGCTCCTTGTCCGTGCGGATGAGTTCGATCAGGTCATGCTTGGCCACCTCCGCCTGCGTCGCCCCGCCAATCATGCCGTCCAGCCGGCTCAGCGCGGTGCGCTCGTCGCGCAGGCCCACGAAGAATTTGTACGGGTCCGCGATCCGCCAGCGGGCGAATGTGCTGACCTCAAGATAGACTTTGTCCCGCGTGGGCATCCGCAGCGGGCGTCCGTCCCATTCCAAAACCCGTTTTTCAAAACGGTTCACGTCCTGAATGAACGGGAGTTTGAAGTGCAGTCCGGCGTCCGTGACCGGTTCGCCGACCGGATCGCCAAACTGCGTGAGGATGACCATATCGGTCATGCGGACAACATAGCAGGAACCGGCAAGAAGGGCGAGCCCGATGAGTGTGGTGACAGCAAGAATGATGCGTTTCATATTGTGATAGGGGCCGGATATTATTTGGCAGCGGCAGCGGGAGCAGGAGCGGCAGCACCGGGCTGGATCGGGAGGAAGGGCAGCACATTGCGGGCCTCATTATCAATCACCACCTTGCGGCCCATGAGCGGCAGGATTTCCTGCATCGTTTCCAGATAGAGCCGGCGGCGGGTAATTTCCGGGGCCTTGGTGTATTCGGTATAAACGGCGGTGAAGCGTGAAGCGTCGCCGGTGGCTTCGTTCACGCGTTTGAGCGCATCGCCCTCCGCCGTACTGATCTTCTGATCGGCCTCACCCTTCGCCTTTGGCACCAGCTTGTTATA
>JANNVM010000136.1:0-6928 GCA_031414455.1 Verrucomicrobiota bacterium | reverse complement strand
AGGCGGCCTCGAAACTTCTCGATTTGAATGATCAGAACGGCGGTGCCGCGGAGGCCGCGGCTATTGCCGCATTCCCCGCTGCCACGGCCGGAGACCTCTGCAATGCTGCCGGAAATCACCCGCCTCCCGTCCGCCTGGACTACTTTCCAGACCACCCCGGGCGTTTCTCTCGGCTCCGCACCGACAAAGGTGGAAGAGAGGCAACTTTTTGAGGGGTTCTGTCCGGCAAAATCGCATGACTGAATGAGGGGCTTCTCCCTTCATCAACCCAAACCAACGCGGATCGCACGAGAGCCGGGACGGCCCGTGTGACCGCAACACCCAAAGAACAAGACAATATGAAAAAGAGCACTCTATCAGCACCGATGGCGAATCACTCTCGAACACTGGCTCTCGCCATGAGCCTGTGCGTTGCCTTCACCTCCGGAACCCTCCAGGCACAATCCGGAGCCCAGGTGATCGCGGCCGGACTCAGTCGCCCGGCAAAGATCATCCAAAGTCCGCTGGGCAACTACCTCGTCGCCGAAGTCGGGACCGCGGCCCGGAACTCATCGCGCGTGTCGATCATCGACACTGATGGCAACTGGCGCACGTTGATTGATGGACTGCCTTCCGCCAACAGTGCGGCCAATGTCCTGTCGGGTGTGTCCGGGCTCTATCTGCGCGGACGAACATTGTTCACCGTCATTGGCGAGGGCAACCCCACCCTGCCAGGGCCGGTTCCCCGGACCGAGGTGATCAATCCCAATCCTGCGTCGCCGCTCTTCAGTTGTGTTCTGGCGGTGCACTTCAGCGCCCGCGCTGAGAAAGAGACGTCCGGCATTCACCTGACGGCCGCAGACCACCAGGCACTGAGAGACGGGCAACAACTCGTGCGCCACGATGCGGAAGGACAAAAGATCACGATTGAAGTCGTTGTCGATTTTCCGGACTACGTTTCCGAACCGGTGCCGGCGCTGGCTACCAATGTTCGTCACTCGCAGCCCTATGGCGTGGTGGCGGACGATGACTTCCTCTATGTCGTGGACGGCGGCTATAACAGCATTCACAAGGCGGAGATCGCCACGGGGAACTTCACGAAGCTCATCGGGTTTCCCAATATTCCCAACCCCCGGTTTGGCGTCATCGGAGGGCCCACGATGGAAGTCGTTCCCACCAGTATTCGCTGGAACGGGGATCAGCTCGTCGTCACGCTGCTGAGCGGCTTCCCGTTCCCCGCCGGCACCTCCGAAGTGGCCGGCATCGATCCGGAAACCGGTGGCAGAACTCAACTCATTGCGGGACTTTCCTCGGCTGTCGATGTTCTTCCTCTCCGACAAGACAACGCCACTGTTGGCTTTCTGGCCCTCGAATACAGTCTCGCCCATCTCGCCGGCGCTCCCGGACAATTGCGGCTCTTCGACGCTGCCGGAACTTCGTCAGCCCTGATCGCGGGAGGACTGGTGACGCCGGCAAGCATGCTCTACGACGACAAGGCCGGTCAGGTCGTCATCAGCCTCATCGGCCCGGGGCAGTTGGTTTCCGTTCCCCTGCCGTAAAGCTGGCATGGCCAAAAACATGCAGATTCGCCCCGCGGGGACGGGTGTTCAGCGCTATACCCAATGCTCATGAAATCCACTCCCTGGCAGATCCTCGCTGCCGTCACCTTTGCCGCGGCATCCGCCCGGGCACAGCAATTGCCCGACACCCTGCTGCACAGCAGCCCTCCGCGTTCACGGGACTGCAAGCGGAGGCGCAGCTTGGTGCCAGCGTGGCGATGGACGGAGGCTACATCGTGGCCGGCGCGCCCAATGATGACACCGGCGTGGAGAACGCGGGCGTGGTCAAGGTGTTCGATTCGACCACCGGCGCGCTGCTCCATGCGCTGCCCGATCCAGCGCCGGCACTTGAGAGTCAGTTTGGGATCTCGGTGGCGATTTCCGGCAACCGGGTGGTGGCGGGCTCCCGGCAGATTCGCCGGCACAGCGTTCGTGTACGATCTTACCAGCGCCACACCAACCGTGCCCGTGGCCACGTTGAACCACCCTCCCGCCACGGTGCACCAGGACGGTTTTGGCATCGCGGTGGCCACCTCCGGTACGCGGGTGGTGGTGGGAGCTTACGTGGGAGGGGCCGCCTACTCCGGAATCGCCTATGTCTATGACCTGACCAGCCCCACGCCGGCAATAGCCGTAACCACACTGTCGGCCCCCGCGCCGCCTGCTCCGAACGAATCTGACGGCTTTGCGAAATCGGTGGCCATCTCCGGCACGTGGATAGTGATCGGCGCTCCCATGGACGACACTGGTGCGAACGAAGCCGGGCGCGCCTATGTCTATGACTTCAGCGGAGTCACACCAACCGTGCCCTTCGCGGTGCTGAATAATCCCGCGCCGGCGTTCGATGACCGGTTCGGCAATTCGGTAGCGATCTCCGGCACGCGGGTGGTGGTCGGCGCGTCCCAGGACGACAGGAACGCGAGCGACTCGGGCAGCGCCTTTGTCTATGATTTGAGCGGACCCACGCCATCCGTGGCGGTGGCCACGCTGAACAACCCCGGGCCGGCGGGGAATGACTTCTTCGGCTACTCGGTGGCCATCGCCGGTGCCCTGGTCGTGGTCGGGGCCTATCGGGACGACACGGGAGCGAGCGATGCGGGGAGCGTCTATGTATATGATCTAAGCAGCGCCACTCCCACTGTACCCGTGACGACCCTGAACAACCCCGGGCCGGCGACAGGCGACAACTTTGGCTACACCGTGGCCATCTCCGGCACACGCGTAGTGGTGGGGACACCGGGTGACGACGCAGGGGCGGGCAACGCGGGCAAAGCGTATATTTACGATCTCAATAGCGCCACTCCCGCGGTGCCCGTAGCCATGCCGAACAATCCCGGCCCGGGGCCGGGTGACCTCTTCGGCAACTCAGTGGCCATTTCCGGAACCAGCGTGGCTATCGGCATCCCTCGGGATGATACGGTCATGTCTGACAAAGGCGCCGCCTGCCGCTTCGGCCCACACCCGCTTGATCAGGACAGCGACGGTCTGCTCGACTCATGGGAACTAACCTTCTGGCCCTCCACCGCCGGACACAGCGCGCTGGATGATTTCGATCACGACGGCTATAACGAACTCCTCGAACTTGCCCTCGGTCTGAACCCAACGATATCCAACCCCGGCGGACACCCCGCAGTGATCAGTGAGGGTGGTTACCTGACGATGACGATCCTCAAACAGCCGGGAGCATCCTATGATGTGCAGAGCGCCGGCACCGTGCTCCCCGCGCTGCCGGATTCCTACAGTGCTGCGAACACCACGGTGCTCGTGAATGATGCCACCACGCTGAAGGTGCGGGACAATTCCCTAATCGGCACCGGGACCTCCCGCTTCATGCGCATTAGGGTGACGGCGGCTCCGTAACGTTAGAGCCATTTCGCCAGCAGATACTTTCAACGGTGACAAGAGAGCCTCCTGCCGGGCTTGCAGCGCTCACCCGGACGGCTCCTACTCTGTCACGGCAGGCTTCTTCTCAGCATTGGCATTGTCGAATTCGGACAGCTTCTTATTCCATGCGGTTGCCTGCGACGCCTTATCCTTTCCGGGGAGGAGTTCGTCCCATGTTTCGTAGAGGCGGACGAGACGGGTCAGGGCGTCGCGTTGGTACTTGATGCCGGCGCTTTTGCTTTGTTGAAGCCGGTCGTTGCCTTCCAGCAAGAGCAGCTCCGCTTCGGCGAGTTTTGCGAGACGGTCCGCAAAGGCGAGGCCAGGATCGGTGACCGCCACGGATATCAGCGCCCCGCCAAGCCGGCTCTTCACATCGGCGATGCGCCAGTGAGTCAGGTTCCGGCCACGCTCGCGAATGGCAAGGCTGTCGCGCAGGAGGTGTTCGGCTTCGCGGGCGCGGGCGGAGATTTCGGAGATGGGCGATCCGGTTTTGGACTCCGGGGAACGCTCCGCCCACGCCCACTCAGCCAGCAGACGGGCGAGGCTGGCGGTGAAACTGAGCACGCTCTCATCTTCGGCGGCGCGACCGGCGCGACGGCTCGCAAGGGCTTCGCGGTAGAGCGGCTCGGCTTCGGTGTATTTGCTTTGACGGTAAAGATTCTCCGCCAGTTCGTAGATTGGCCCCACCAATGCCGGAGGGTCGTTAGCCGCAAACTTGCGAGTGATCGCGAGGGCCTCACGGCAGAGCGGCTCGGCTTCCGCGAACTTGCCCTCGCGCTGCAGCACGGTGGCGAGGTTGCCTAGCGGATAGGCCAGAGTCGGATGTTCGTCGCCCAGCAGCTTTCTCGTCATCACCAGCGCTTCGCGATCCATCGTTTCGGCCTCGGGCAGCCTGTCCTGGTCGCGGAGAATGAGGGCAAGGTTGTTGAGCGAGTTGGCCACGTCGATATGTTCGTTGCCCAACAGTTTCCGCCGGATGCGCAGGGCCTTACGCTGCATCGGTTCGGCCTCGACGAGGTTGCCCCGCTCCTGAAGAACGACGGCCAGATTGCTCAGCGATGTGGCCAATTCCGAATCTTCGCTGGTCGAGACCTTTTGGTGCGCTGCCAACACCCCACGATACAAGCTTTCAGCCTCGTCCAGCTTTCCCTGATCATGGAGTACGCCGGCTAGATTGGCGGCGTCAGGAGGATGTTTGTCCGGATGTTTGCTTCGAATCGTTAGCGCCTCGCGCTGCAGGGATTCGGCCTCCGCCAGTTTGCCCTCGCGGTGGAGCACGCCGGCCATGCCGGCGAGGGTCCCGGCCAGTTCCGGATGTTCGTTGCCGAGGAATTTCCGGCGCAGCGCCACGGCCTCGCGATACAGAGTTTCGGACTCGGCCAGCTTGTCCTGATCGGCCAGCACGCCGGCGAGGTTGTGGAGGGAGTTGGCCACGTCCGGATGTTCGTTGCCCCGGAGTTTTTTCCGCATGGCCAGCGCCTCTCGGTGCATGGCCCCGGCCTGGTCCAGCCTGCCCTCCTTGTGAAGAACGGCGGCAAGGTTATTGAGCGTGTTGGCCACGTTCGGATGTTCGGCCCCGCGCAGCCTTCTCGTCATCGCCAGCACCTCGCGATGCATCGTTTCGGCTTCGAGCAGCATTCCCCGCTCGCAGAGTACGTTGGCCAGACCATTGAGTGAATTGGCGACATACACATTTTCGGCACCGATCCGGCCGCGCAATGCCAGCGCCTTGCGGGTGAAGGTTTCGGCTTCCTCAAAATTGCCAAGGTGCGTGAGCGCGTCGCCGAGTTGAAGGCTCGCGTCGGCCACCGCCCAGTGTTCGTCACCGAGGCTGGCTTGGGCCATGCCCAGAGTTTCGCGGGCCAACCGTTCCATTTGTTTGTAAAGCCCCAAATCGTGATAGGCCCATGCCAGAGTGCTGCGAATTTCCACCTGTACTTCCGGCTCGCCGGCGAGATCTTTAGCCACGCGCTGCGCGGTCTTGTCCAGAATCTCCCGCAGCATCGCGGTATCGCGGCCGAGAGCCACCGATGGCGCGACGCCGTCGAGCATGTCTTCAAGAAAGCGGGCGACCTGACGGCTCTTGCGGGCTTCGGCCTTCGCTTCACTTTCGGCGGCAACGGCGCGCTGGCGGGCGTCTTTTTCTTTGGTGAACAGCCATGTCGAAAGCCCCAGCCCAATAATGAGCGCGGCGAGCACGGCGCTGGCTGCGGCGAAGGCGAGCTTATTTCGCCGAACCAGTTTTTGAAAGCGATAGAGCCTCGCCGGAGGGCGGGCAAGCACCGGCTCATGGTTCAGATGGCGCTGGATGTCGGTCGCGAATCCGCCAGCCGTTTCGTAGCGGCGCGTACGGTCTTTTTCCAACGCCTTCATCACAATCCAGTCGAGGTCGCCGCGCAGAAGGGCGGTGAGTTTGGCGGATTCCGTCTGGCGATGACGCGCCACCGTGGTGCGGTCGGCCTCCAGCATGGTAATCAAACGCGTCGAAGGCCGCAAGGGTTCTTTCTCGCGAATGGTGCGGCGCATCGCATCGAGTCCAGCGTTCAGAAGTTCCTTCGCATCGAAAGGTGTTTTGCCAGTGAGCAGTTCGTAAAGCAAAATGCCCAGCGCATAGATGTCGCTGCGGGTGTCCACGTCCAGCCCGCTCATCTCCGCCTGTTCGGGACTCATGTAGGCGGGAGTGCCGATGAATTGCTCGAAGGCGGTGAAGATGGTCTTGTCGGTCAGGCGCTGGCCGGTGGTGGCCTTGGCGATGCCGAAGTCGATGACCCTCGGCACCGGCACGCCGTCGTGGAGAGTGACGAGAATGTTAGAGGGTTTGATGTCGCGATGAATGATGCCCTTCTGGTGCGCGTGCTGGATGGCCTGACAAACCTGGATGAACAGCGCAAGCCGTTCACCGGTGGGAAGACTGTTTTGGTCGCAGTAGTCGGTGATCCGGATGCCGTGCACCAGTTCCATAACGAAATACGGACGGCCGGTTTCGGTGGCGCCGGCATCGAGGACTTTGGCGATGTTCGGATGGTCCATGAGCGCCAGCGCCTGACGTTCGGCCTCGAAACGGGCGATGACGCTCTTCGTATCCATGCCCAGCTTGATGACTTTGAGGGCCACGCGGCGGCGCACCGGTTCCTCCTGCTCCGCCATATAAACCGTGCCGCAGCCGCCTTCGCCGATTTGTTCGAGCAGTTTGTAGCGGCCAATGCGGTCGCCCGGTTTTTCAGTGGGCGGAGCGGGAATCGTTTTTTGCGCGGCTCCTGGCACCGGCGCATCCAAAAATCCGGCAGGTTGTTTATGGGCCCGGAGCAAATCCACGACTTTACCGCGCAGATCCGCATCGTCGCCGCAAGCCAGTTGCAGAAAAGCGGCCCGTTCGCCTGCGTCATCCAACTCCGCGGCTTCATCGAAAATGCTTCGCAGTGAATTCTTCGGTTCGTTCATGTTCACTCATACATGCGGAATTCCTGGGGAAAAGGGGCCATGACGGCCCGCGTTTTTGCCATGAA
>JANNVM010000135.1:0-5261 GCA_031414455.1 Verrucomicrobiota bacterium | reverse complement strand
GTACGGAGGAGGCCGAAGGTAGTGCCGAGCACATGGTTGCGGTCCGTGCCGGCGCCGTCGATGCGGACGCCGGATCCGTTGGGAGTGGCCAGGATGACGATATCAAGATCGCGGCTGCCGTGGCCGATCACGTTGTCGTGCGCGCCACCGGTCAGGTGAATGGCGTGGGTGGCGGCGGGTGCCAGGCGCTGCTCCGGGGTTGTATTGACGGGAGCATCCAACGCATCAATGTGGCCGAATGCCGCGCTGTTGATCGTGTTATGGTGTGAGCCTGCGCCGGTGATGAGCACGGTCGCGCCGGCGCTGCTGCCGCCGAGGTTGCAAACGGGCACGTTGATGAACGGCCCGCGGACGGTAGTGCCGATGAGATTGCCGGCACTTTCGCGGATGTGGATGGACTAGCCGGTATTGCGCGAGATAAAGGCGGCTGTCGCTCCGGCGGCGAAATCGAATCCGGTGGCGATGCCGTGGAAGAGGTTGCCCGTGCTGCCGTCGATACGGAAACCGTCGCCGGTATTACCCGAGGCCGACAGGTTTATGACGACCGTATCCCTTGCGCCGTCCCGAATGTGAACGCCGTGACCGGTGTTGCCCGCGATGTCGCGCGTTCCTGGCAGGTAGTGCGCACCCACGACGTTGCCGGTCGTTCCGGCGCCCGTGAGACGAATGCCGTCACCGCCGCTGCCGCGGACTTCCCAGATATCGATAAAGTTCGCGTGCGCTCCGCCTTCGATCAGGATGCCGTGATCGTCCGCATCAAAAACCCGCATCGCGGCGGGCGGATTGCCGAAGAGGCCGATGGCGGTGTCGCTGGTTAGTTGATTGCCGGTCACTCCCGGGCCGGAAAGGCGCACGCCCACCCCGCCCGCATCGCGAATGATCAGCGCGTGGAGGCGGTTGCCCGTGGCATCGCCGGTGATAGCGAGCCCGTCGCCGCCGCAGTGGTCAATACTGGTACCCGAGAATTTGTTGAAGTGAGCCCCGTTCCCGAACAGCAACCCGCCCCCGGTGAAGTTCTGGAATTTCCCGCCGCTAAACTGAAGGCCGCTCACTCCGCTCAGATCCCAGCCGACGGTCCCCGGCGGAGCACCCGTTCCATCAAACGTGATCGCTGCGGTCAACGAGATGGAATCCCCATTGCCGGGTGGCGGGACTGGTCCGCTGAGCATGATCGTCGGGCCGCCGGTGGCTCCGTTAGCGATCGAAATCGAGTCCCGGATGGCGGCACCGTTGCCGTAGTTGCCGCCGGTGGGGAGCGTCACCTGGTCCGATTCGTAGCGGCCATCGGTCTGACCCTGCGGGCGGATATTGAGCGGCTGGTCTCCGGACGCTAACTTCATGGCCTCGTAAAGACTCAGATCTCCGTCCCGGATGTTGCTGAAGTCGAGCCGGTTGACGCGCAACCCGCGGATTTGTGATCCGACTGGCGGCGGATAGGGATCGACCACGGTGAACGGCAGGATGTTCGAAGCGCCGACGATCGCATAGGTGGCAGAGTCGCGAAACACGATCCGGATCGTATGGGGCCCGGGTGCGATATTGGCTTCGAGTTTCACAAACATGCGGCCACTCGTATTGGAAAAATTAGGGCTGGCGCCGGCGCCGTCGATTTCGATATCGGTTTGGGTGTCCGCGATTGGGTCGATATCCGGACCGGCGAGGCCGATGATGCCGCCGGGGCGCACGGGATTCGGGGTTACGGCGGTGATTTGCGGCGGGGCCCGATAGCTGAAAAGGTTGTTGGGCGAACGGTTCTCCCGGGTGCTGGTCTCGGCGCCGGCGGCGATTTTTTCGAGTGTCAGGAACACGTCGTGATGGCCCGGTCCGAAGATCAGATCCCAGTCGGAAGCATTGGGCATGCGAATGACCCAGTTTCCCCCGTTCGTGCTGACGATGGTCGCGGGCAGCCGGGCGTTGATCGTCGGCGGGCTGCCGGTACTGGCAAATTTGGCGAAATTGATGCGGAACCCGGAAGCACTGGACGGGAGATCCTCACCAAAAACCGTCAGCACTTCACCGGCGCGGCCGGAGGCGGGTGTGAATGAACGGATGCGGGCCACAAACGGGTCGCCGATAACCACGATCGCGCGCTCCACCGCGTAGTGAGTGGGGATGATGAGCGACGCGCCGCGTTCGAGCGCCTGGAGCACCGCACTGAGCTTGGACATCCCCTTGAAGACGGTTCCGAGGATTTTCGCCGCGCTGCCAAGAAACCCGTTCAGACTATCCCCCTTCAGATCCGCCCCGTCGCTGGCCAGCGCCCCGGTTACACCTTTCAGAATCGCTTTTGCGGTGGTCTTGCCGATGGCGACCGCGGCATCAAGGTCGAGGTCACCGGACGATGAGAGATACTCCAGCACGATTTTGATCACATCCTTGCCGACTGATTTTACGACTTTGCCGAGGTCTTTTCTGCTGAGAAACTTGATGTCAGGCAGGAAGACCGAAGCGACATCGACGCCTGCGATCAGCAGATTCGCTCCGCACGCCAGCGCCCACTGATAGTTAGGATCGATTTGGGAGATGAGGGGTCGCTGAGTGCGGCCGGGGTCAACGCGAGTGGAGCCGAACCACACATTTCCGCTGAAGGCATTGAGGACGTACACGCCGGGGCGGTAGGCCGGCATGGCGAACTGCCCGTCAGTGGCTGCGGTGCCGGTGGCTCCGTCGAGGAGATAGCCCATGCCTTTGGAAATCCACTTGTTCGGATCGAGATTGGACGACCCGAGTTCGGCAGGCACGAATCCGCTGCCGAAGGGGGCGTTGTCCAGGAGAGTCAGTTGGTCGGTGATATTCATCCCCTCGACGTCGGTGAATCCGGCGGGAAACGAATCCGGACTAACGCGCCACAATTCCAGGTTCTGGTGGAGGCGTGTCGGGTCGGTGCTCGACGGTGAAACCGTGAGAAGCTGCGCTCCCGGCTTCGCCTCCAGGCGGTAGCTCAGCCGGGGATCGGCGATGGCATTCTCGGGCAGGACCGCCTCCACCAGTCCAGTGCCTGGATGCACGAAGTCGCGACGCTGTCGAGGTGCGCCCGGCGGCCCCGGCGGAGTGAAAGCGCGGACCAGGAGGTCGGCATAGGCGTCGTCAAACCGGCCGTCATCGGCGTAGTCGTAACCGCCCGCAGCCGCCTGCTGAATGAGGTCCGTGACCGCAGCCAGTTCCGCAGTGCCGGCAATTCGCGCTACGAATTCATCTACGGCGACGGGATCACCTTTCGGGGCCGCGGGCGAGAGGGCCACCAGCGCGACGGCGGTGCTCGCCGCATCAATCTGCACGCTTCCGGCACCGGGGAGCACGAGGGCGGCAAACGTCGGATCGGATGCCGTGCGCCATGCCCATACGATCCCGGACTGGTCTTTGGTTACCGTCACGGAGAAATCCGGACCGGAAGTGGCTCCGGTTAGCTTTCCCGTGAAGTAGCCGGTGGCATCCAGTCCCGGCGGCGGAACGAAGCTGCCGGTAATCGTCCGGGAAGCGGAGAACGGCTGCAGTGACGGCGCGGTGACTCCATTGACTGAAATCTCGATCAGCCCGCTCACCGCCGGTGCCGTGATCTGCACCGCGGCGTCCGTCACTCCCGTTACGGTCGCGGCAGTGGCGCCAACGACTGCGGTTACGGCGGCCGCATTGGTTCCGAATCCGATCCCCTGAACCGTGATGACCGTTCCTCCCGGTCCGGATTTCGGCGCGAAATCCACTATCACCGGTGCTCCTTGCAGCACTCCCGCACCGCAAAGCATGACCGTGATCCGGGCGACGGGAAATGGCAGGCGAAGTGTGTTCCACATGGCCGGTAAATACCAGTCCCCCCCCGCGGCAGTCAAAACAATTTCACTCCACGCCGCGCCTGGCCAGGCTTGGGAACCACAGGCCACACCAGAATGGCGCTGAGTTAGCGCGGGGGGCGGGGATTTGCGTTACTGCTTTTGGTGGGGGATTGTTCTCATGAGTTAGCGCGGGGTGGTGAGCATTGGATACTGTGCGTGGCGGGAGGAGTTGCCTGGGAACTTGAGCGAGACGAAAAGTTGAGGCCGGCGGGCGCGAACGGTGATTTGCGGCGCCTACGGCTGGATGGTAACGGACAGCCGGATTTGCCGGCGGCCGCTCTGAGTGGTTGTAAGGACATCGCGCACCTCCACCATGCCGGGCGCATCGAGGGGATGGTTCCGGTCTTCGCTCACGAACCCTGTGCCGGTGAATGCTGCACTGTCCACGCTCACGGCCAGGTCCTCCCATGTGACAAGGTCGCTGCTGCCCTGCACTTTCAGCGTCACCCCCGTGCGGTCGAGCGGCCGGGTGAAGAGGAGGCGGAGCCGCTCGCCGTCGGTGTAAGCGTGCAGGCCACCGCCAGGCAGCGCTGAGCCCGGCTGTGGCGGAAAGAGACCGAGGGCAAATTCCGTCGCATTATCCAATCCATCCTGATCGTGATCACCGTCCGGCACCGCTGCCGGATCGCCCAGCACCCCGGCAGCCCACTGAGCGAAGGTCAGCCCTTCCGCCACCACTTTCAGGGTTCCGTCGGTGTAAAGCAGTGACACATCCCATTCGAGACCCGCTGTCAGTGAGGGAAGGTTGATCGTGGGAAATGTCCCCGCGTCGCGCGTCGGGTCGAAATCGAAGACATCGAAGACATCGCCCGCCGCCGGCGTGTAGCCGTCAATGAGCGTCACGGTCAGGACACCGTCCCATGTGACCTGCGGCGTGGCGGTGGAAGTAAATGTCAGGGTATCGTATTCGGTTCCTTTGGCCCGGCCCCCGATTTCGAGCCTTACGGTGTTGGAAGCGGTGAACACGACCTGCGGAGCCAGGGTTACTGCCCCTGGAGAAGCTCCGGGGGAGAAGCCGCCTTCCATAAAGATCGTCCCTGTGCCGCTGAAACTGCCCGGACCGCGCACTTCGCCGAAGAACACAATGGCGGAGCCTGTGCTGGCTTTCACTTCCGCGCCTGCATGGCGGAAGACATCGAAGAACGTGGTGCTGGCGCCGCCACTGGCAATGATGCGGCCGCCGGCATGGTTTGCCACCGTGCCAAACACCAGGGTGTCACCGCCGGAGAAATTCATTACGCCGCTGTTGTTCAGTCCGGCTTCCGGGTTATCGCCGGACGGGACGGAGGTGGAGGGAAACAACAGCATGCCGTGGCCGTTGATCTGACCCGCAGCGCTGTTGGCAGCGTTCCGGGCGAAACTCAGCATTCCTCCCATCAGATTCAGCCGTCCGGCATTCGGCCCCGTCGGGCCGGTGAAATCGAGCAGTTT
>JANNVM010000134.1:0-11120 GCA_031414455.1 Verrucomicrobiota bacterium | reverse complement strand
GAAAAGCCGCCCCACACGAGCATCTCGCTGCCAGTCCAGACCGCCGTATGACCATAGCGGGCGGCGGGCGCATTCTCTGAGGAAACCGGAGCCCACTCTCCGTCCTCCGGGTTATAACGTGCTCCTCCGCCCTGGACATTGCCGTCCGTGCCGCCCCACACGATCATTTCGGTGCCGGTCCAGATGGCGGTATGCCGCCAGCGTTTCCGCGGGGCGTTCAGGGAGTCGAGCGGCGTCCACCGGTCGAGAACCGGATCGTATTTCGCCCCGTCTCCAAATCCTTCCAACACCGGGCTCGTGCCGCCCCACACAATCATCTGGCTGCCCGTCCACACCGCCGAATGGAGGCTGCGGGGAGCCGGAGCCGGATCGCTGGCACCGTCGAGTTTCTCCCAGGTCTCCTGAGCCCTGACCGTTCCGACCTTCACAAACCCCGCCGCCGCCAGTGCCCCGTTATCGAACGAAGACAAGACGAGCCCACCGCTGGCAGCGAGGCTGTTGGCGGCGGCCTGCGGGGCGAGCATCGCCGGGGTGATGCTGCCCGGGGCAATATTGGCAGAGGAGAGCGTGCCGGTGATCTGCCCGGCGGAAATCTGGCCGGTGACATTACCGGCGCGGATCGCATAGGGCGTGCTCGTCACCTCCTGGCGCGGCGAAAGCGCGGTGAAGGCTCCGGTCGCGGCTCCCGGCCTCACGCCGATTTCCAGCCAGCGCCCGCCACCATTGAAGGCACCGTCGCCGAAATCCAGCGACACCGAAAACAAGCCGCGCGTCACCGCAACGTCCTCGCTGGTGACGGCGACACCCTGCTGCGCGCCGCCGGCGGCGGCATCGTAGAGTCTGAATTCGAAGTCATGCGCCCCGGTCGCGGGGACACCGGCATCGGTCAGGTTTCCCTGGTAAGTGAAGGCTGTCGTCTGAGCCGGGGAGTTCGCTGCAGGCAGTAAGCCCAGCAGCAGAACAGCGAGAAGAGTGAGATACGGAGTTTTCACGTTGTTTGCTTTCCGCGATTGATAGCCAAAACGGCCCGGCAAGTCCAACACTTCGTCGCCCGCTCCGGTGACGAAAATGATCGCCGCCGTGCCGGCGGGACAATCTGCGGGCAAAAGTATTGACAATCCCCGCGCGATTCACTTTCCTTTCACGGCAAGGCGGGCATTTCCTTCACCGGCGAATCTTTTTCATCCTGAATGAGAATTTTCCGTCACATTTGCCTGATCTCTGGCAGATTACCGGCCCGCGAACCACTCATGACCGCCACCCTCACTCAACCACCTCCCGCCACGGAAGCGCCACCGCCTGCCGCGGACGTTGCGGTCGCGCCGGCGAAGCGTCAGGTGGGGCCCAGCCGCAAAGGGGCGAAGGATGTGGTCATTGAGCGCTTCGAACAGAAGTTCATCATCCATCCGCGGCTGGTTCCGCAGATCCGGAAATATCTCGAATCGTTCACGGTTGCCGACCCCAACGGAAAAGGGGACATTCCGGAATACATCACCACCACGCTCCAGCTTGATACCCCGACGATGGACCTCGCGCTGGCCAAGGAACGGAAGTGCTTTGCCCGGTTCAAGCTCCGCATCCGCACCTACGGCACGGACAGCAATCCGGGGAATCCGGTCTTCTTCGAGTTGAAGCGCAAGGTGGGCGTGGTCATCATCAAAAGCCGGGCCCGGATGAAGCGGGGCCAGTTTAAGCCGGATATCGTGCAGCACCCCGACCGCGCCCCGATGCTCAAGTCGCCCAAGGAAAACAACAATTTCATCGAATTCTGCCGCATCACGAATACCATCGGGGCCACACCAAAGATGCTGATCCGCTATATCCGTGAGAGCTATTTTGGAGCCAACGACGACTATGCACGCATCACCTTCGACCGCCGGGTTTCCTACCGGCCCACCCGTGAGTGGCGGCTTCCCGGGGAAGAGGTGGCCGACTTCAAATACTGGCGGCCCATGGACAGCCAGACCGGTCTCCGCCGGCCCTATGCCGGTTACATTTTCGAACTGAAAGCCATGCGCGACACGCCGGCGTGGATGCTCGAACTCGTGCGCCGCTTCAACCTCAGCAATACCGGCTTCTGCAAATACGCCACGGCATGGCGGCTGGAGACGCTCTTCCGCGGCTTCTTTTATGCCGACGGCAGCGAAAACTGCACCACCTCGCCCAACTGGATATGACCCGTCTGGCCGCCCGGGTTATTTCCGTTGCAACCGCCGGGGCGTCCGGCAGGATGGTCGCTCCTTTTTCCCCGCTCCCCGGCCCCGGGGCGGGCTGTGCCTGCTTCCGATTTCACCGCACCCTATCACCTAACTGAATAATGGAACCCGCCCCGCTTTTTGATGCTCTCGGTGCCATGCGATCCCTGGTCGCCACCGAGATTTTCTACTCGCTCTGTATCGCCTTCGTGCTGGCCCTCGTGCTGGCCAACATCTACCGGTGGACGCACCAGGGGTTCAGCTACCAGCGCACCTTCATTCAGACCATCGTCCTCGCCTGTATCACGGTTTCCATCATGATCATGGCCATCGGGAACAATATGGCCCGCGGACTGGGAATTCTCGGAGCCATGGCCTTCGTGCGCTTCCGGACACCCATTCGCGATCCCCGCGACGTGATTTTCCTCTTCGCCGCCCTCGCGATTGGCATCTCCTGCGGCGCTCAGGTCTTTGTCGTCGCCATCATGGGCACGCTCTTCTTCGGCTTCACCGCCTTCTTCCTCTCATGGTCCCCGTGGGCCAGCCGGCGGGAATTTGAAGGCCTGCTCCGCTTTATGCTGCCGGCCGGCAGCAAGGCCGCCGCCACCCTGCCGGAAATTTTCGGCCAATACTGCACCGGTTCTGAACTCGTCGCCTCCCGCGAAGCCATCCAGGGCGAGGTGCTCGAATTTGCCTATCAGGTCCGGCTCATTGATCCGTCCTACAAAGTGGATCTCGTGGATGCCATCGCCAAACTGCCGGACGCCAGCGAGGTCAGCCTCGTCATGCAGCGCACCACCGTGGAAATCTAATCTCCTCCCGAATTACTGACATGAGCGAGTTCCACCCCAATCGTACGAAGCAGGTCCGCACCCGGCCAAAACTGACCACCCGCCGCATTCTTGAATGCTGGCCCGTGCTGGTCTGGATCGCTATCGGTGCCGCCGCCTACTTCATTTACCGCGGCGGCGTCATCTTCGTTCGCATGAACGGGGCCGTTGACGTCTATCAGGAAAACATTACGCCCATCGATAAAGGCCGCCTGCTGGAGATCAAAGTAAAGCGCGGGGACAAAGTTCCGCCAGGCACCATCGTCGCCGTCATGGACCCAGCCCCCTACAAGCTCGAACTGGACAGCTTGAAGCGGGAGATCGTCGCTGACCGCAGGGACGACATTAATGATTACGGTCTCGAACTCTACAAACTCGAGTCCGACCTCCGGGATATCCAGACCGCAGAGGCCGAAGACGCGGCCACCATCAACGAATTGAAGGATGTCGTCGAAGGCACCGGTCAACCCCGCACCAATGTCAGCCCTGAAATGCAGCAACAAATGCAACGCTGGCGCAATGCCAGCACCGACATTCTGCGAGCCAAGGTGGATCTCGCCAAAGCGAAGAACCGCTCCGCCCTCACCGCGCAGCACCTCAGTCAGGTCGGTGAGGCGATTAAGAATACCAAAGCCGTGCGTACCAAACTGGAGGAGGAGGCGGCACTCCTCGCCAAGTCCGATGTCACATTTGAAGAGATTACCAAAGCCGCCGCCCTGCGCGCCGATGAAGAAAAACTCTACACTCAGCTGAAAACTAAAATTGACCAGTGCCAGCTCATCACTCCGCACGGCGGCACGGTGGACCGGCTCGATAAGGAGCCGGGTGAATTTGTGGATGTCGGCGAAGGTGTCCTGAAAATTGTGGGTGATCCGGAGCAGGTCGTCTGCTTCCTGCCCCAGGATCAGGTCAACGATCTTACGATCGGCAAGAAAGTCTGGATTGCCTCCACGTCGGACAAGAGCCTGATCTTAGAGAGTGTCGTCACTGGCATTTCCCCGCGCATCAATAACCTCGCCGACGCCACCAGCCCGCTGCCGAACCGCCGGGTCCACGGACGCGATATCGTGGTGCAATACCCTGCCGATGCCAAACCCTCTGCACCAGGGGAACCCTTCAAACTGCTCCCGGGACAGACCGTTATCGTCCATCTCGAGAAGCCCGGGAACGTGCCATGGATCGACCGGCTCTTCCACAACGACGACAACGCTACGGTCCGCTGACCGCCTGCCCAACTGCCTATGATTATGACTGCCACACTCACTCCGCTGTTAGCCAAGTGCCTCACCGCCGCCGCCGCCGCCCTGCAATTCGCGTGCTCCAGCCCTGACACTGGTAAAAAAACGGCACCTGCCGCAGAAGTCAAAACCGCCGGCCAGCCCCAGCACGGCATCGCGTCCATCTATACCGACCATCGCACCGCGAGCGGTGAACGCTTCAGCCGCCATGCCATGACCGGAGCGCACAAGCATCTGCCGCTCGGCTGCCAGTGCAAGGTCACCAACCTCCGCAACGGCAAGTCCGTCGTTGTCCGCATCAACGACCGCGGTCCCTACATCCGGGGACGCATCATTGATCTCACCCCTGCCGCCGCCGGGAAGATCGGACTCGGCTACAGCCAGGGTATTGCAAAGGTGAAAGTGGAGCGGCTGTGAAGAGGGTTCTCCGTGCCCTGTTCTCAGTCCATGCACCGGGAACCGAGCACCGGGCACCCATGATCCTCCGCACCGCCTTTCTCCTCGCGACTCTCGCGCTTCCCGCCGCCGCCCAGTCCCAGTGGGGCGCGGCATGGTCGCGTAATATGGTGTCGCCGGAAAAAGGTCTCGCCGAAAAGTTCGACATTAAAACCGGTGAGAATATCCGCTGGCGGGCCGCGCTTGGGACCGAGGCGCATTCATCTCCCGTCGTGTCCGGCGGGCGGGTTCTCGTTGGCACTAACAACGGCAAGCCGCGCGATCCGAAGCACGACGGCGACCGCGGTGTCGTCATGTGCTTCGACGAAAAAACGGGCGGCTTTCTCTGGCAACTCGTGGTGCCCAAGCGGATTGAGGATCAGTACTTCGACTGGCCGCGCATCGGGATCTGTTCGCCGCCAACCGTCGAGGGTGACCGGGTCTATGTGATGACCAACCGCCATGAGGTCGTTTGTTTGGATCTCGCCGGCATGAAGAACGGCAACGACGGATCGTTTAAGGATGAGGGCCGGCACATGACGCCCGCCGATCAGCCCGCGAAGGAGCCCGGTCCGCTTGATGCGGATATTCTCTGGATCATCGACCTGGTAAAAGAGGCGGGCATCTGGCCGCACGATGGCGCGCACAGTTCCATTCTCATCCACGGTCCTCATCTCTATGTGAATTCCGCCACCGGCGTGGACAACACTCACCGCGTCATCCGCACGCCCGATGCCCCGGGCCTCCTCGTCCTCGACAAGGCCACCGGCAAAATCCTTGCCCGCGACCGCGAGAACATCGCGCCCAACACGTTCCACGCCTGCTGGTCGTCGCCCTCCCTGGCGGAGGTGAACGGCAAGCCGCTCGTCTTCTACTGCGGCGGCAACGGCATCGTCTATGCCTTCGAACCGCTCATGCCTGACGCTTCGCCGGGTTCGGTCCAGACGCTGAAAAAAGTCTGGCAGTACGATCCCGACCCCGATGCGCCGAAGACGAACGTGCATGTCTACAGTCAAAACCGCCAGGAAGGCCCCAGTATCATTCATGGTATGCCGGTCTTCCACGACGGACGCCTCTACATCGCCGGCGGCGGTGATCTGTGGTGGGGCAAAAACGAATGCTGGCTCCAGTGTCTCGACGCCGCCAAAGGCGAAAAACTCTGGAGTCTGCCGCTCGAAAAACATGTCATGAGCACACCCGCGGTTTCCGGAGAACTCTGCTTCATCGCCGACACCGGACGGATCCTCCGCTGTGTAAACGCAAAGACCGGCCGAGAACACTGGCAGCACGAAACCCAGGGGGACTTCTGGGGCTCGCCCCTTATCGCCGACGGACGGGTCTATGCCGGCACCCGCCGCGGCGACTTCTGGGTCTTCGCCGCCAGCGCCGAAAAGAAACTCCTCCATCAAACGCAGTTCGGCGCGCCGCTCAGCAGTACCGCCTGCGCTGCCGGCGGCACCCTCTACCTCGCCACCATGACGGACCTGTTCGCTGTCGCCGTGATGCAGTAGGGAGGCGGAAATCAATTGAGGTAACAACCTGACTGATTCTCCCGGCGGCCCTGTTGTCGCGCAGCAACTGGAACGGGACTTTCCCTAATGGGTAACAGGGGTTCAAACGGCATGAGTGACGGGATTGTCACGATGCTGCCGCTGACTCATGGCGGAGGCGTTGCTCAAAAGATGTTATCTCCGGGGAATTCGCCTTCGGCAGGCATTAGGACGGCATCCTAACATGTTTTAACGGCGAGTCCGTGTGACGGGAATGTTGCACCCCATATGTTGAGCGCGGCGGGCCTCCGGCTAGAAAATGGCATACCATTCCCCGACATCAATGATGTGCCTTCCGACCACCCCGCAATTCCCCGGCCTGCAGAGCCTCCGGGTTTGGGCCGCGGCGTTTTCAGGGCTGATGCTGACCGCCGCGGCGGCGCAGGAAAAGCCGCCGGAGGAGACGGTGCAGAACGACGGGGCGGAGACCGTGGCAGCCGAACCGACATTCTATATCCGTCAGTATCGCGTGAGGGGCGCAAAGGAACTTCCCCGGGTGGATGTCGAGGGGGCTGTCTATCAGTTCATGGGGCCGGAATGCACGCAGGCACACGCCGAGCAGGCGCGCGCCGCTCTGGAGAAGGCCTATCGCGACAGGGGCTATCAGGTCGCGGTTTCGCTGCCGCAGCAGGAAGTGAAGCACGGCGTCGTCTATCTGGAGGTGACGGAAGGACGCGTCGGACGCCTGAGCGTGAAGGGCTCGCGCTATTTTTCGCTGGAGAGGATCAAGGCGAAGGCCCCGTCGCTGGCCCCCGGGAAAGTCCTGAATTTCAATGACCTCAAGCGTGATCTCCTTGCCCTGAACCGTCATCCGGACCGTCAGGTGCTCGTGCAATCCGATGCCCTGAAGCCAGGGCTGGAGCCCGGAACGCTTGATGTCGAATTGACGGTAAAGGACGAACTGCCTCTGCACGGCAGCATTGAGCTTAATAACCGCTACAGCCCGGACACGACGCAACTCCGCATCAATGGCGCGATCAGCTACAGCAATCTCTGGCAGGCCGGTCATACGCTGGGGCTGAGCTTTCAGGTCGCGCCGGAGCGGCCGGAGGATGCGCTGGTCTTTTCGGCCTTTTATAACATGCCCATCGAAGCGGTGGAGGGCCTCAGTCTCACCGTTACCGGGACCAAACAGGACAGTGACATCAATACGCTCGGCGGTGCCGGCGTTGCGGGTCGCGGCTATATGGCCGGCATGAGGCTGAACAAGACGCTGCCGCAGGGGAAGTCGTATTATCATTCGCTCAGTGCCGGATTCGACTTCAAGCATTTCGATCAGGATGTGAACATCGGTGATACGACGGTGGCCACTCCGATTGATTACTATCCCTTCACCCTGACCTACGGCGGTACTCAGGTGGCGAAGACGCACAGCACGGATGTGAATGCCAGCCTCGTCTTTCACTTTCGCGGCATGGGCAGCAGCTCGGATATGTTTGATGGCAAGCGCTACAATGCCGACGGCGGGTTCGTCTATTTGCGTGCCGACGGCTCGCACACCCACGACCTGCAAAATGGCATGCAGCTGTTCGGCAAAGTGCAGGGCCAGATTTCCAGCGGGCCGCTGGTGGACAGCGAGCAGTTCAGCGGGGGCGGCCTGAGCAATGTGCGGGGCTACCTCGAGTCCACGGCGCTGGGTGACGATGCCATCTTCGGCTCGGCGGAAGTGCGGTCGCCGTCGTTCATTCCCATCGTGCTGAAGGAGGGCGAGACCCGGCCCTCGAGGCCCAACGAGTGGCGGGTTTATGCTTTCTGTGACGCGGGCATTCTGTCCAATCACGATCCCCTTCCGGAACAAGACTCGGAATTTTCCCTGGCCAGCGTGGGCCTGGGGACCCGGTTCCGGGTGCGGGACCATTTCAATGGTTCACTCGACGCCGCCGTTCCTCTCCTGGACCAGGGAACCACCGACTCCGGCGACATCCTCGTGACCTTCCGCATGTGGGCGGATTTCTAACCTTTACTTCAAACAGGAAACGCAATGCTCAAGTCGAACCATACTGGAATGTCCCCCGCCCGCCGTGTTCTTACCGGCGCAGCACTTTTGGCTGCCACCGTGCTGCTCTCCGGCTGCGGCAAGGATGAAACGTGGTGGAATGAAGAATGGACACTGCGCAGGGACATCACCGTGGATGCCGCCACGGCCGGCGCTGCGGAAGGGACCGCCGGCGCCCGGGTTCTTGTCAGGCTGTTCGACGGCAATTATAACTTTGCTGCCGCCAAAGATGATGGCACCGACATCCGCTTCATCGCCGAAGATAACAGAACCGAGCTGCCATTCTATATAGAGAAATTCGACGCCCTGGTGAACGAGGCGCATGTGTGGGTGAAGCCGCAGGAAGTGAAGGCGGGCGGCAAAACCACCTTCAAGCTGTATTATGGCAATATGGGGCCGAAGGCGGTCAAGGCGGATGATTCGAAGATGACCTTTGATGCCGACACGGTGCTGTCATGGAGTTTCAGTGACAAGGGCACCGCCCCCGGCGACGGCACTTCCAACGGCAACAATGGCGATGTGCCATTTACGCCGGTGGACATGGGTGTCAGCGGCGCCGCGGCGAGCTTCACGCCACAGACGGCGCTGCTGGTGCCGCCGGTTCCGGCGCTGCAATGGCTGGCCGGCGGGGCAATGACATGGTCGGCATGGATCAAACCCGGCGCGGCTCCGGCCACCGGCAACATTTTCACCCGCGAAGATGCCGGCACGGGACTCACGATCGGTGCTGAGAACGGTTCGATCGTGGTGACGGTGAAGAACGGCGGCGCGCCGGTGAAAAGCACGCCTGGAACACCGCTCCAGGCGGGCCGCTGGAATCATGTGGCCGTCGTCGTGAACGGTGCGCTGATTACCATCTATGTGGACGGCGAACAATATGGCTCGGCTGCCGCGGGGCTGCCGGTTCTCAACTCGCCCCTCTTCATCGGCGCTGTGGGTCAGGCGCCGGCTTACGTTTGCGAGATGGACGAGATGCAAATCTCCAAAGTCGCACGACCGATGGGCTGGATCAGATTCGCCGCCGCCGGGCAGGGTTCGGAAAAGGCCGGCAAAGTTGTGTCAGCGGGACCGGAAGAACAGGGCGACACGGGATTCTTCGCGGCGGGCGGCACCACCGCCATTCTGCTCAGTTCGCTCACCGTGGACGGCTGGATCGTCATCGCGATTCTCGCCGTAATGTTTGTGATGAGCTGGTGGGTGATGTTCAGTAAAATCAAATACATCAATGGGATCTCGAAAGGGAACCATGCGTTTATGAATGTATGGAAGCACGTCGCACAGGATCTCACGGTGCTCGACGACATGGAAAGTGACAAATCGAAGAGCCTTGGCGGCCGCATCAGTCCCGAGGGACAGCGGGCCATGCGCCGGTCGTCGGTGTATCGCATTTATCACGTTGGTTCGGAGGAAATCCGGCACCGCCTCGCCGCCGACGCCAAGGGCATGGGTGAAAAAGGCCTCTCCGGACGCTCCATTCAGGCGATCAAAGCCAGCATGGACGGCACCCAGGTGCGCGAGAGCCAGAAACTTAACAATCTCATCGTGCTGCTTACGATTTGTATTTCCGGCGGTCCGTTTCTCGGCCTGCTGGGAACGGTCATCGGAGTCATGATCACCTTTGCCGCCATCGCTGCCGCGGGCGACGTCAACGTGAACTCCATCGCGCCCGGTATCGCCGCGGCGCTCGTGGCCACGGTCGCCGGCCTCGCTGTCGCCATCCCCGCCCTCTTCGGATATAACTATATTCTCTCCCGGGTGAAGGATGCGAACACCGACATGCATGTGTTTATTGACGAATTTGTCACCAAGATGGCCGAGTTTTATCCGGATCGTCGGGCATAATGTCACTGTGAAATAGAAACCACCCAGGGAGACACCGCCATGACCGTCAACGAAGACAAACCCTATGACGATATCAACATCACTCCGATGCTGGATCTCGCCTATGTGCTCCTTGTGATCTTCATTCTGATGACCACGGCCTCCGTGCAGGGCATGAAGATTACGATGCCGACGACGGCGACCAATACGCAAAGCCTTGCCAAACCGAAGATGAAGGCCATCACCGTGAACAACGAAGGCCGCATCTCACTCGATGCCGCGCCGGTGACGCTTCAGGAACTGGAGCAGAAACTTACGGCTCACAAAGCGGCCAATCCCGAATTTCCCGTCGTCGTCCGCGGTGACACCGCGGCCGCCTATCAAACCATCATGGACGTGCTCGATGTCGTCGGCCGCCTTGGAATCACCCAGGTGGGACTCGCCACCAAAAACCGCTCTTAAACCACCAACCACAATCATCCCATGAACAAGAACGATCTCGACTACGACGAAGACGATATCAAAGAAGGCAGCTTTTTGAAAAGGAACTGGCTCGCGCTCACCGTCGGTGTGCTCGTGCTCGGCGGCGGAACCACCGCAGCCATTGCGCTTTCCTCCAAAGGGGGCGCCGGTTCACGCAAAGGCCAGGACATGGTCATGGTGAACATTCCGCTGCCCCCGCCCCCGGTGGTGCTGCCCCCGCCGCCGCCCCCGCCGCCGATGGAGGAGGAGATAGTTGATTACGAGGACGAGGTGAAGGAGGAAGCTCCCGTGGACGACGCCCCGTCTACCGGCGTGGTCACTAACGGACCCGCTGACGGGTTCGGACTGAAAGCCAAGGGCGGCAACGGTAAGCGCAACCTGATTGGTTCGCGCAGTACGGTCAGCACCTGGGCACCGTACGCCGGGCAGGCGGCCACGCGCATTGCTGACGCCATGCGCCGCCACGGCAAACTGAAGCATTCCAGCATGGCCATCACTGCCAAAGTCTGGATAGACGCCACGGGGCGCATCACCCGCGCGGTCACAACGTCCACCGGCGATGCCGCGATGGA
>JANNVM010000133.1:0-1905 GCA_031414455.1 Verrucomicrobiota bacterium | reverse complement strand
CGGGCCGTTCACGAATCGGAAGTTCCGTTTCCCGCTCGCCTGGTCAATTTCCAGAATGTCCGTGCCGGTGATGTCGGCCTGCATGAGGTCCGGCGTGAACTGGATGCGCTTGAAGCTCAGATCAAGCACCCGGCTCAGCGTGGACACGAGCAGCGTCTTGGCCAGGCCAGGCACGCCTTCCAGCAGTGCATGGCCTTTGCAGAAAATGGCGATGAGCATCTGCTCCACCACGTCCACCTGGCCGACGATGACCTGACCCACCTGTTCCTTCATGCGGTGATATACCGCGTTCAACTGCTGGACAATTTCGCGGTCATCCCGTTGGGCCGCCGGTTCGAGGTTTACGACACGTTCGCTCATGAGTTAGGTTTTGTATTGGAGAGAGTGGTTCAGACTACGCGGATGGGAGCGCGGCTTGTCGTTTTGTCGTAAAGGAAATTCCACCATCTGCCCCCGCGCATTCCCCCCTGATGGCGCATCGGGAATTACCCTATGCGGGTGCCCCCCGTCCGATTAAATCCTGGAGAACTCAAAAAACGCAGGCTGCACAATGCGTGCAGCCTGCGTGAAAATGAATCAGATGGGAACGCCGCGGCTTACTTGAGTTCCGCGAGCTTCGCCTTGATGGCGGCGAAGTCAGGCAGGGTGCCGGGGCTGTCGTGCGACTCGGCGTATTGAATGACACCGGCGGCATCAACGATGAACGCGGAGCGCTTGGCGACACCGGCCTGGCCGAGGTTTTTCTCAGGAAGGAAGCTGTCGTAGGCCACGTCGTAGGCTTTCGCGACGGAGTGATCGTAATCACTGAGCAGCGTCACGCTGATTTTCTCCTTATCAGCCCAGGCCTTTTGGGCGAAGGGATTGTCGCCGCTGATGGCGAGCACCCGGGCATTGAGAGCCGCGAAATCATTGAGGCCGCCGGAGATTTCGCAGAGTTCCTCTGTGCATTTGCCGGTGAAGGCCATGGGGACGAAGAGAATCACGGTATTCTTGTCGCTGGCGAGCGAGACGTATTCGGGGCCATTGGCGCCGATGGTGGTGAGTTTAAAATCAGGGGCTTTGCTGCCGGTGGAGAGGGCCATAGTGTGTGGAGGTGTTTGGATTGAACTGCTGGTGATTGAAGGGGATGCGATTAGAGCGCCGGTCGCGACGGGTCAACGGGGGAACCCGGCATCATTTCCGCTTCGCCGCCGGGAGATGCGCGTAGCCGATGAATCGCGCCGGGCTGCCGGGAGAAGGGAGCTTAAAGTCGAAAACACTAACACCGTTCATGCGCTGCCCGTCGTAGCTGCGGCCGTCGCTGGCTCCGGCGACCACCGGATGGCCGTCACTGCGGCGCTTGCCGAGGTATATCATAACATGCGTCACCGGCGGATCGCGGTCGGTTTTGGCATCCTTCGTCGAATTCACCCAGAAGAGCAGGTCGCCGGGCCGCAGCTCCCCGAACTCGAAGGATTTCATCGTGGTCCCGTTGCAGGCGCGAAACGTTCCGGCCTTCCACACCCACTCGTAGATATCATTGGACTGCCGGGGCACGCCGGTAATGCCCTGCTTTTGCAGCACATAATAGACAAAACCCGAACAGTCGGTGCCTCCGGTGTCAGGGTCGGCGCTGCCGGCTTTGTAAGCCAGACCCCTCGCCGTCACCGCAAGCGCCGAGCGCAGGAGTGACTTCGTTGCTTCCGGAAGTTCCGCAAATCCCGCGAGTTCCTCCGTCTTAACGGTGGCCGTTTTCGTTTCGCCGGCCGGAGGCGCGGCAGGGGATACGGGCGCAGGGAGAAGAAGCAGAGCGAGCAGAATGGTTTTCACCCCGGTACCCTGCCATCGCCTGACCAGGCAAACAATCCATCATTCACCCGTGACCCGCGCCGCTTGACACTCCCGCATTCGACTCCACTTTCGCGA
>JANNVM010000132.1:0-5021 GCA_031414455.1 Verrucomicrobiota bacterium | reverse complement strand
GTCTGCCAGCACGAGAGAGAGTTTCCTGCCGGTGACGCGGCCTTTGAGATGGAGAAGTTCCCGGGCGGCTTCATTGGCATAGCAAAGTTTCCCGTCTTCGGTCGCCGCCACACACGAATCGCTCAGATCATCCAGCATGGCGAAAATCTCCCCGTTGCCGGGAGCGGTCTCCGCCGGCTGCATGATTGTGCCGGCGGCAATCCCAGCCGCGGCGGCAGAGGAACGTGAGTTGGGGCGGGATGTCGGCATTGCGGCGGGAACTGCACTCACTGCCGCCCGGAGAAACCGGGTCACAGGCAGTAGCATGCAGTGCAGCACTCAATGCGGCGGTGCTGGAATCTGACAAACTATCCCGCGTGACGATTCCGTTGCATGTCTTTGTGACGAAATAGTCACATGATACAAGTTTTCAATATGACGGTCCTGTTTCCTTTTACTGTGACGAAATTGGAACACGGCAAAAATAGACCTTCACGTCGTTTCGTACACAAATCGGCGTGCTCCCTCAACTACGGCACACCCAACCACCAAACGCACTGCGTCACCTATGAAACGATTCACTTTCACCGCGGCACTCGCCGCACTCAGCATCGGGCTCACTGCCTGCGGATCCAAAAAATCCCTCAAAGTATCCGGCTCCAACACCATGGCCCAGGTGGGCACGGCGTGGGCCGAGAATTTCACCTCAGCCAAGGTCTCTGTGGCCGGCGGCGGCTCGGGCATCGGCATTACGGAACTTACCGAAGGCCGTATTGATATTTGCACTTCCAGCCGCCCGATGAAAGCGGAGGAGAAGGCCAAGATCAAAGAAAAGCAGGGCAAGGATCCCGTGGAATTCGTGGTGGGGTATGACGCTCTCGCGGTGTTCGTTCACCCGGATAATCCGATTAAGGAAATCTCCATGGAACAACTCAAGGAGATTTACCTCGAAGGCGGCAGCATCTCCACCTGGGAGCAGGTCGGCCCCGGCGCCCTCACCGGTAAAATCGAAGCTCTCGGGCGCGAGAACACTTCGGGTACGTATGAGTTCATTCATGACGCCGTGCTTGGCAAGAATGCTGCGGGTGAGAAGAACAAATTCCGCACCACGGTGGCTCCACAAAGCAGTTCCCAGGCGATCATTGACAACCTCGCGAGCATCAAGAGTGCCATCGGTTATGACGGCATGGCCTTTAAGACCGACAGAGTGAAGTGGATCGCGGTCTCAAAGAAGACCGGCGAGCCGGCGGTGATGCCGGGCGTGGACGATGCCCGCAGCGGCAAATACCCGCTCGCCCGCAAACTCTACCTCTACACCGTCGGTGAACCAGAAGGGGATGCGAAGGCATTCATTGATTTCGCTCTCTCCACTGAGGGCCAGAAGCTGCTCTCCGAGACGGGCTACGTATCTCTGAAGTAACGTCCGCCACTGCGAAAGGAATCCCTCCTCCAGATGCCCGCAGAACCCGTCCTGGAAAAGAAACCCGCCGCCGCGCCCGCCTCCCGTCGAGGGTGGCGGGCCACCATTGCCGGGATCGCCGACAGCATTGAGAAGCCCATTGAGGTGCTGATTCGGATCTGCGGCTGGAGCGCCATCTTTCTGGTGGTCGCTATCTTTGTCTTCGTCCTCGTCGGTGCCGCACCGGTGCTTCCCAAGATCGAATGGTTCGGTGATCATGGGTTTTTTACGAGCACGCAGTGGCACGCGAAAGATTCCGTGGGCGCGTCCTATGGGGTGCTGGGCATGATTGTGGGCAACTTCGCGGTCGCCGCCGTGGCCATGTGCATCGCGATTCCTCTGGGGCTGGCTGCGGCGATTTATATCAGTGAGTTCGCCGGCCCGACGACGAAGGAGTGGCTCAAGATCGGCATCGAAGTCCTCGCCGCGATTCCGTCCATCGTGTGGGGTTTCATCGCCATCACGATCATCGGGCCGATCCTGATGGACTGGGCAGGAGCCAAGTGGCCGTCCAATCTGCTCAACGGCGGCATCGTGCTGGGGCTCATGAGTATTCCACTCATCGTCTCGCTGGCGGAAGACTCGCTTCGTGCCGTGCCGGACAGTTATCGCGAGGCCGCGATGGCTTTGGGGGCCAACAAATGGGAAATCGTTTATCGCGTCCTTTTTCCTGCCGCCAAAAGCGGTCTGATGGCCTCGTGCATGCTGGGTGTGGGCCGCGCTATCGGTGAGACCATGGCCGTGCTGCTGGCGACGGGCAACAAGAACCAAATACCCCACGCCCTGACGGATCCCATTACCACGCTCACTGCCACCATCGCCAGTGAAATGGGTGACGCTGTGGCTGGCAGCGACCATATGGCCGCTCTCTTCACCATCGGCCTCCTCCTGCTCCTCATCACCTGCGGCATCAACATTATCGCCAATATGTTCATCCGCGGCTTCAAACGCAAAGTAAACGCCTGACATGAAAGCCGCCAATCCCTTCGCTCCGGCTCCCTACGAGTTGATGAAAGAGCGCAATGTCCTCGCCGCACGCTGGAGCACGATGCTGATATCGTTCCTTCTCCTCGTTCCCGTTTTCTGGCTGCTCGGTATGATTACGGTCCGGGCATGGCCCGCGCTTTCGTGGGAATACTTCAGCACGGACGTCAGCAAGTCCGGTGCTGCCGGCGGCATTTGGGGGCCGCTGATCGGGACGTTTTACCTCACCCTGCTCTGCCTCGCGATCGTCGCGCCCATCGGAATTCTCGCCGGAATGTACATCAATGAATACGCGCCGGACAACAGGCTGACGCGCTCCATCATGGTGGCTGTGACCAGTCTCGCCGGAGTGCCCAGTATCGTGCATGCGCTTTTTGGCCTGGGTGCATTTGTCGCCACCATGGACATGCACAAAGGCATGCTTACCGCTGCGCTGACTCTATCCGTAATGACGCTGCCGGTCATTATTACCAGTACCAGAGAGGCGCTCGCCGCCGTTCCGAAGAACTTCCGCGAAGCCTGCTGGAATCTGGGTGCCTCCAAGTGGCAGACCATTCGCACGATCGTGCTGCCCAATTCATTTGGCGGCATTCTCACCGGCGTTATCCTCGTTATCGCCCGGGCGGCCGGTGAAACAGCCCCCATCATGTTCATGGGCGCTGTGCTTTGGGTGCCCATCGCAAAGAGCGGTCTGGAGCGTCTTGTGCCCTACGGCATCAACGATGAGTTCATGGCGATGTCGAATCACCTGAACCTCATCTGCAAGGACATCCCCGGGATGTCGGATCACATGAAGTTCGGCAGCGCCTTTGTGTTGCTCGTCCTCATTCTCACGATTAACGGCGCCGCTTCCATCGTGCGCTCCCGCCTTCGCCGCCGCAAACGCTGGTAGTCCTTCCCCATGTCACAGCACATTGAATTCCTGGACGTCTCCGTCCATTACGGCAGTAAAAAGGCACTTGATGAGATCACTCTCAGCGCCGGAAAAAACACCGTGCTCGCCATCGTCGGACCGGCCAACTCCGGAAAGACCACGCTGCTCAAGACGTTAAACCGCACCATTGATTTCATCACCAGCGCCCGCGTCTCGGGAGAAGTGAGGATTAACGGAGAAGAGGTCCGTTCCATGAAAAATGTCTATGCCTTGCGCCGCCGCATCGGGATGGTATTCCCGTTGCCGGTTGGCCTGCCGCTGAGTGTCTATGACAACGTCGCCTATGCGCCGCGCCGCATGGGCATTCACCACAAAAGCGAACTCGATGCCATCGTGGAACGCTGCCTGCGCGATTCCGTGCTCTGGGACGAAGTAAAGGACCGCCTCGACCTTCTCGGGACCCGTCTCTCCGGAGGACAGCAGCAGCGACTCACCCTCGCCCGCGCGCTTTCGCTCGATCCGGAACTGCTTTGCCTCGATGAATTCTCCATCGCCATTGATCCGGTGACGACAATGAAAATCGAGGAGGTTCTCACGCGGCTGAAAGAGAAGATGACGATCATCCTCGTCACCAATCTCACCCAGCAGGCCCGCCGCATGGCCGACAAAGTCGCCTTCATCAACGACTCTCAACTTGTTGAATGGGGCGAAACCGAGAAGATGTTCACCAACCCCGAAAAGGAAATCACCGGACGTTATCTCAACGGCGATTTCGGCTAACCGCGCACCACATTCATGGAACAAGACCACAGCGTAGATGTCCGCGACTTCAGTCTCTGGTATGGAAACTTCCAGGCGCTGATCACCGTCAGCGCGCAGTTCAAGCCAGGGATTATCACTTCGATGATCGGCCCCTCCGGCTGCGGGAAGACCACTCTGCTGCGTTCGATCAACCGTATCAACGAGCGCTACGGAAATGTCACGACAAAGGGCATTATCACCGTACTCGGCAAAAATATTCTCGATGCCGATGTTTCACTCGCCTCCCTGAGGAAGCGCGTCGGCATGGTTTTTCAACGCCCCAATCCGCTGCCGATTTCCATCTACGAGAATATCGTTTTTGGCATCAAGTCTCACACGCCCGGCAAAGAGCGGCAGCGTTCCGTGATGGACGATGCCGTCGAGTCCTCGCTGCGGGAAGTATCCCTTTGGGACGCCGTGAAGGATGACCTTCAGCGGAAGGCCACGGAACTCACGCTCGAACAGCAGCAGAAGCTCTGCATCGCCCGCCTCCTGCCGCTCAAGCCGGATATCATTCTTATGGATGAGCCCTGCTCCGCCCTCGATGCCAATGGCATTGAGCGCATTGAGGAACTCATTACCGGCCTCAAGGAGAAGTTCACCATCATCATGGTTACGCACAATATGGCTCAGGCCCGCCGTGCCAGCGACGAGTGCATCTTTATGCTGATGGGCGAAATCATCGAGCACGCGTCCACAAGAGATATGTTCTTCAATCCGCAGAACGAGAAGACGGCCATGTATATCGAGGGGCGATACGGTTGATGAAGTGATCAGTATTCAGTCCCACACTGACCACTGATTACTGATTACTGATTACTGATTACTGATTACTGATTACTGATTACTGATTACTGATTACTGATTACTGATTACTGATTACTGATTACTGATTACTGATTACTGATCACGCCTCCTCCCAAC
>JANNVM010000131.1:0-7150 GCA_031414455.1 Verrucomicrobiota bacterium | reverse complement strand
CTGCCGGCTGACAAGGAATCGCGCCAGCGCCACCGCAGGCCCCTCGCTGTCAGGGTGCCGCTGCACCGATTCCTCCAGCAGCCGGCGCGCCTCATTCGGCAAACCGGCCGCCGCGGCCAACTCCGCGACACTGCAGGCCAGTTCACTGTTCCCCGGATCGAGTGCCATCACTTCCTTCAGGATCGGGAGCGCCGCGGCCACACCCTTTTCTGCACGCACCTGCAAAGCTTTGCCATAGAGCGCCATTGCTTTCGCCCTCTGCGCGCCGCCGGGCTGCAAGGCCGGACCAGAGCGAGCCTCAGCCGGTGCCGGCCAAACGCCGGCCTCCTGCGCCGCTCCAATCTGAAGCAGCGCCGCCGCACTCCCGCACCTCAGCACGCCCGCACCCAACATCCGTCCACAAAGAAGGGCGGGCAGGAGTGACCTGCCCGCCTTGAAATTCCCTGTACTGGGCAGACACCGGCGCGTGCCTCGCGGCTGCAGTGGCGGTGTCCCGGCTTTCATAAGCCCGAAGCTGTGACCTCAGGACTTATAACGCAAACGCTTCTTGTGCCGGTTGGCACGCATGCGTTTTTTGCGCTTATGCTTGTTGATCTTCGTTTTCCGTCTCTTTTTGAGAGAGCCCATAATGATGTATTGGAGTAGTTGAAATGAAGCCGTCGTCCTCAAAAGGCCGACGGCGGGGAGGCGGATCGTAGGTGCCCGGTTTGGCTTTGCAAACGAAATTCAGATCGTCCGCAAACTGTCATCAGACAGAGCGGGAATCCGTTCCTTCGGAATCACGACCAGCCCTCAAGCAGGCGCACCCGCAAGGCCGGGAGGAAGCTCTTCGTCAGCTTCGCGGGCCGATTCGACGGGCATCTGAGGGGGCATGGGCGGCTTGCTGCGCGGAGGATTGAGCATCTGACCGTGCTCCATGATTTCTTTCACATGGACGCCGTCGAGCGTCTCATACTCAAGGAGCGCCTTGGCGAGGGCCTCCATCTCCTGGCGGTGCTTAACGAGCAAGTCCTTCGCCCGTTGATAGGCGTTGTCGATGAGGCGCTTGATTTCGCTGTCGATCTTCTGCGCGGTGCTTTCGCTGTAGTTGCGCTTGGAGCCCATGTCCCGGGCGAGGAACACATGTTCGTTGTTCTCGCCGTACTCCACCATGCCGAGCGTGTCGCTCATGCCCCATTCGCAAACCATGCGGCGGGCAATGTCGGTGGCCATGCGGATGTCGCCGGAGGCACCGCTGGTGACGTCACCGAAAACAATCTCCTCCGCGACGCGTCCGCCCATGGCGACGACCAGATCATCGAGGAGTTCGTTTTTCCGGCGTGTGTATTTGTCCTCGACCGGCAGCCACATGGTGGAGCCGAGGGAAGGACCGCGCGGGATGATGGTGACTTTGTGCAGGGGCTCGGTGTGCTCAAGGAGTTCGAGGAGAATGGCGTGTCCGGATTCGTGATAGGCGGTGTTCTCTTTTTCCTTCTCGGAAATCGCGAGGCTGCGCCGTTCCTTGCCCCAGCGGACTTTGTCGCGGGCTTCCTCCATCTCCCGCAGCGTGATGCCTTTCAATCCCCGCCGTGCGGCGAGCAGCGCGGCTTCATTGATGACGTTGGCGAGTTCTGCTCCGGAATAGCCGGGCGTGCCGCGGGCGATGACCATGAGATCCACATCAGCGGCCATCTTTACTTTCTTGGCGTGAACTTTGAGGATAGCGTCGCGGCCTTTCACATCCGGCAGGCTTACCGTCACCTGGCGGTCAAAGCGTCCCGGGCGGAGCAATGCAGGATCGAGCACGTCCGGGCGGTTGGTGGCGGCAATAATGATGACGCCCTCCTGGGTATCGAATCCGTCCATCTCGACGAGCAGGGCATTGAGGGTTTGCTCCCGCTCATCGTGACCGCCGCCCATGCCATGACCGCGGTGGCGACCCACGGCGTCAATTTCATCAATGAAGATCAGGCACGGCGCACTCTTCTTGCCCTGCTCGAACATGTCCCGCACCCGGCTGGCGCCGACGCCGACGAACATTTCCACAAAATCCGAGCCACTGATGCTGAAGAACGGGACATCGGCCTCACCCGCGATCGCTTTCGCCAGCAGCGTCTTGCCCGTGCCGGGAGCGCCGACCATGAGCACGCCTTTGGGAATGTGGCCGCCGAGTTTCTGGAACTTCTTGGGGTCCTTGAGGAACTCGACGAGTTCCCAGACTTCCTCCTTGGCCTCATCGCAGCCCGCGACCTGCTTGAAGGTGATCTTGTTTTTATCCATCGCGAGGAGCCGGGCGCGGCTCTTGCCGAAACTCATGGCCCCGCGGCCAGCCATTTTGATTTGCTGGCGGAAGAAGAACCAGAGCACGAGCAGCAGCAGCAGGATCGGCAGCAAGCTGACGAGAAGGCTCATGCCAAAGCTGTTATCGTGTTTATACTCAGGGATGATCTCCTTCTCGTTGGGGACCTTTGGTGCCTCACCGCTCAGGAGTTGGGCGAGTTGCTCCTTGGCCAGAACGCCGATGAAGTCTGTCCGATACGTCTTGCCGTCCTTTAGTTTGAAACTGATGTATTCGCCGCCGGGGTCGTTGATGATTTTCAAATCCTCTTTTGCGACCTGGTCCTTCCTGAGGTGGGCAATAAATTCGGGGTAAGGCATACTGCCGCCGGACGCGCCGCCGCGCATGAGCAGGCCGCTGGCGAGAATGGCGATGGCAATGGAAAGCAGGATGAGTCCCTTCCAGTTGAATCCCTGCGGTTCGGGAGCCTGACCGCGACGGTCGGGGCCTTCCGGGGGAGACGGACGTTGATTCTGATCTGACATGGTATTGAGGGGTAAACGGAGGGGAGGCTAATACATTGATTGGCGGGATGCAATGACCGGATACTGCGCTCAGGGGAAATGCCTTTCCGCCCCATTTGCAGGCAATTTAAGGGCGGCCAGCGGAGGCGGGCCATGAAGATACTGTAACGCGCCGTCCCACAGGTGAGCCATGCCGGAAATGACAGTGAAGACCGCCGCCACCCCCGTGGGCACGATCGGATGCACAAACTCCAGCCCCAGCATGATCCAGCCAATGGCGACGATCTGCGCTACGTTACAGACTTTACCCGTCCAGTGCGGGCGGATACGGACCCGTCCGTGCCGGTGCTTGATCATCCATGCGCCGATGGTGGAGAGCACGTCACGCAGGATAACCAGCACGGGAAACCAAACCGGAAACCGGTGCTGCTCCGACCATCCGGTGGCGCTGAGCGTGATGATGGCGGCCAGCATGAGGGTCTTGTCAGCCAGAGGATCAATCACGCTGCCGAGGCGGCTGCGCTGATTGAAGTGCCGGGCGATCCAGCCATCGAGCGCATCACTGAGACCGGCGAGCAGGAACATGCTCACTGCGGCGAGGCGCTGCCATTCCTGCGGAGCACCCGCCGTGACGCTCCGCCCGTAGCCCGCCGCCAGATAGACGAAAACAGGAATGAGCAGCAGCCGGAAAATGGTGATGCGGTTGGCGAGGGTCATCAGTGACAGATAATGGACAACGCGACAAAGGATAACGGGAAAGCGCAGGCTGTCAGGCCGGCGCTTTCCGCAGGGGTACGTTTTCCCATGCCGGCGATCCGCCCGCTACGGGCTCGTGACCCGCACGCGGAGGTAGAGACGCGTTCCTGGCGCACCCGGCGCCTGCCAGGTGACAGTCTCCGTGCCATCGCCGTTGCTGACGATGCTGGTGGGCGGTGCCCCGGAGGGCGTCCATGGGCCCGGGGCCAGGTTAGTGGAGGTCTCCATGGTCCATGTCAGGTCCGTGGCACCGGCACGGCGGCGGACAGCGATGCGAGGCGGCACGCCCGGCACGGCGACGCCCCGCGCCTGCTCAGCAGTGCCGGCGGACAGCGGGTCGGTGGCGAAACCATATTCACCGAGATTATTGAGTCCGTCGCCATCATCATCCTGACTCATCGGCTGGGAGGGCAATTCGGGCGCCGCATAGTAGCGCCGGAGCCAGCTCGCGTAGGAATTGACCGAGGTGCCGCCCGGATCAAGGCTGGCCCGCCAGCTTCCGGGGAGGGTTTGGTTTCCGGTGACATAGACGAGTGAGTAGCCATCATCCGCAGCCTCCGGCCATGGAGCATCGTCACCATAGATGAAGTCGGAAATGACGGCTCCGGTTTTGTCATTGAGGATGATGTGCTCGCCGCCATCATCAAGTTCACCTTTGAACTCGCCAAGGATCGTGAACGTGCTGCCGTAACGATAGGTGAAGGCCGCGGTGTTCTCCACGACGACGACACTGGCACCCGCCGGGAGCCAGTTTTGCAGGCCTGGCACAGCGGTGAATTCGAGACCGTTGGAGAAGTAGATTCCGGTGAGATCCACGGGAGCGGTGCCGGTGTTGGTTAGGCGGATGAACTCGAAATCGTTGGAGTTGGTCCAGTTGTTGGGCGGATTGAACTCATCCAGGGAGGGCGGCGAGGGATGATAGTGGACTTCCGTGATCCTGATGTTGGCTTGACCGGCAACAACTGCGCCCGGGAAATAGTAAAGCAATGTGGGAGCGCTCCAACTGGAGCCGTTGGGCACGCTGCCGGTACCGCCGCCGGAGGCCGTCGGCGGATCGCTGGGGCGAATGGGATTCACCGTGCGCACAAACAACTGCGTCGGGGCGGTGATATTGATGGGGCCGGTGTATTGAATCGCAGAGGGCGAGAGAGCCGGCGTATAAGGCGGCGGCGGGGATTGGACGACGATTTTGGCCCCGATGATAAAGTCACTGCTGGCCAGGCCGGAATTGAGTCCATGCACTGCAAGGACGTTCTCACCGGTATGCAGGGCCGCAACGAACGACGTGATGTCGTAGTCCGTATAGATGATGGCTCCGGCATCGTTAAATGTCGCGGTCGCCGCTGAACTGAAGGTGAGGCCGGCTGTCGGCGGGGCATTGATCCGGGCGGTGGTGAGTTCCGTCCCGTTGATCCAGGCGACAAAACCGTCGTCATGACGCATCTGGAGCGCGAGGCGGTTTCCCGCCGTGGTGGCGAGGGCGAGATCGCCGGCCGTGACCGTGAAGGGGAAGCGCAGGTAGCAGGATTGATTGCCGACAAACGTGGTTCCGTTGACAATGCCGCTCTTCATCACGGTATGCGTGGCGATGGGCGAGACCGGCAGCGGCACGGGAGCCGGGACGGTGGCATTGTGGAAGTTGCAGGCATTCCAGCGCACCTTGATGAACGGCAGGTAGTCCGTCGTGGTGCCCGCCGGCACGGTGTCGTCATAGCCCACACCATTGAGCGTCCCCGGGAGATTGGTAAACCAGGTGGAATCATCGAAATCGTCCTGGTTGTTGTTGTTCGCATTGAGGTCCGCGCCGCGCCACTCATTGGCGGCACCCCCGGTGGTGGCGCTGACGGGAACGATGGTGCGCACGGTGCCGATATCACTCATGATGGTGCCAATCGTTGTGAACCCGCCGGAGGGCGGCAGCGGCACGGTGGCCACGGGCCGGGGGTCGGTGCCGTCGGTCGTGTAATAAATCTTTACACCAGACGTGGCCTGGCTGGGTGATGTTAGAACGACCGAACTGCCGGGCGTCACCGGGCCGGAGGGCAGGCTGGACACGGCCGGCCTCGTGAACTGATTGTCCATAAAGTTCAGGCGGCTGGCCCACCAGTGTTTGATCCAGGCGATTTCCCCGGTGAACTGGCCGTTGAAGGAGTTGTTGGTGATGGCGGTGTTGTTGCCCGCGACGCGGGGGGCGCTGGCGCTCCACCTCGTGACGGTGCGTTTCGCCGGAGTACCGGCGGCGTCCCCGGGATTCAACTGCGCGGCGAACTCATCAATGCGTGCGTGAACGGAGGCAGTGCTCCACGCACCCTGCCGCCACTGATGGTAGCGATCAATGAAAGTCTGCCAGAAATTCGGATCGCGGAACATTTCGTTGAACCACGGGTAGTGAAAGAAGTCGGTGCCGAGGTCACCCACATCGCCGCGCCAGGTGCCCCAATTGAAGTCGCGCCCGTCGGTGGAGCCTTCGGCGCGGTCAAAGTCCCAGATGGGGCCGGCGGTCATTTTGCCATAGCGGGGTTTGTGCCAGTAGGCGCTGAGGCGGTTGGCGTCCGCGTTCTTGGCCATGATGTTGAGAAGCTGGTGATCAATGGCCGCAGGCACGTCGAAGTATTTTTGGTAGCCATTCACCGGGTCCATGAAGGTGGCGGTGTTGTTGAGCGCCGCCCACCCCTCACCGATGTATCCCCGCAGGTAGGTGCTCTGCGCCGTGGTGATTTTTTTGAACGGATCGCTGGAGACCTCCCGGGGGTTCACGAATGACATTTCGTTGACAGGGCCAAAGCTCTGTCCGGGAAGCGGAACCAGCAGGCCCTCGCCCGCGTCGCGGCGGTCCACTTTGAACATGTAGCCGCCCTGCAAGGCGGGCAGGACGCTGTCGGTGGGAGCAATGGTGAGATTCTCCACATCCACGCGATCGTCTCCGCGGGTGATCTTGTCCATGAAGCTATAGACGCCGAAGTAATCCCCGGAACCGGCGCTGATGGTGCCTTCGATCGTGTTGGTGCTGGTCTGCGTGTTGTGGATGTGCTCAACGAATTTGGTCCGCACGGCGTAGCGCCCGATGTCGTTGCTCAGGCGGTAGATGAGGTCGTTGTGCATCATCGAGCGGTCAAAACTGTAGGGCGCGTGCATGATCCAGTCGGACTCGCCCGGCATTCCCAGTGGCTGCATGTTACGGTCTATTCCGTATTCATCCTGCAGCTCACAGGCCATGGAGTATTTCGGATCTCCGGCGGTGGAAGAACCGCGGCGCTCAAGGTTGCAGGGCGCGGCGAGATTCGGTGGATTGGTGAGCCGGGTGAGGTTGTCCGGGGCTTTCGGTTCAAAAATCATGATTTGTCCCTCCACCACCACATCGCTGGCCATACCGGTATTCCATGTGTGCGTCACGACGACGGGCATCGGGGAGGTGAAAGCCTGCGCGGCAGCATCAAGGGCGTAATACATCTCGCCAACCACCGGTCCCGGCGGACGCCCGGTCTCGAACGCCCGGGCGCGCACCCGGGTATTGATCGTCACGGGGATCACAGACGAATAGACGGGCGACGGCGTGCGGAAGACGGTATGCGTGCCGGTGCCCGCAGTGGTGACATCAACGATCGGAGTCAAA
>JANNVM010000130.1:0-12412 GCA_031414455.1 Verrucomicrobiota bacterium | reverse complement strand
TGATTCTGTCGTGAGGCTACTGCGCAGCCACTTTTAGGGTGATCCAGGGCCGTGTGATCCACATACTGACTCACATAGAATTCGTTGAGCCGGATCGCGCCGTAATGCGCGAGCGCGATGTCCTGAGTGTGAATGAGATCGCAGGTGACCGGAGCAACTCCGGTGTTTTCCAGCTCGACATGCCAGAACCACGCGGCCGCCGACTCCGCCAGCACGAGCCGCAAGCGATAGGCGATGTCGCCCCATTTGCCGCAGGTAAACAGGCCTCTGTCATCCGTTTCATACGATGCCGGACTGCCCGGCCCGAGCAGCGGAATTGTCTCCACCGCATCGCCGAGCCGGCGCAAATGGATGTTCGCCAGTCCGCCATCCGCCTCGTTTCCAGGAAACAGATTAATCATGATATCGCTGTGATCCATGCGGCGAATGGAACCGTTAGCATTGAATTCGACGCTGATTCCTGACGGGCTGGCGATGCGGGTGGGACTGTTCATATTTTGAAAAGTGTGGCCCGGATTCACTTGAGCAGTTTACCGAAGGAAAGGACCGCGCTCGCCGGCAGTTCGTGGATCACGGCTTCGCGTTCGTTGAAAGTGGACGCCGACTTTCCATTCACCGTGAGCGCCCGGATGGCCCGCTCACCCGGCGGGCGAACGACGAATCCACCGCGCGGAAGGCGCAGTTTGCCGCCGAGTTCCACCAGCAGCGAACCATCGGCCTTTCGTTTCATCGTGAGATCGAGCGATCCATGCCATGACGGCAGGCCGCGCACGGCAATGCCCTTCCCCGCAAGCCAGCGGTCATCCACGCCGGCACCGATAATCAGTGCATCGTCGTCCTCGCGCTCATAGGCGAAGAGGTGCGCGAAGACGAGCATGTATTCCGAGGCGATCCATGTGTGCGGCACGTCGCCGAGGTGCCCCGGGCTGCGCGGATCTTTCCACGAAATCTCCGGCCACTGATTCCATGCGCGCGGGCGGCGGTCGGCAAGGTAGAACGTCAGCAACTCCAGCGCCTCCGCGCGTTTTCCGAGATGCACGAGAGCACCAATGATGCGGATTTCGTAAGCGGTGTAGTTATTCCAAGGCATGTCGCCGCCGTGCTTGCGGCGGAAGTCATGCACGAAGAGATCAAACATCCCGTCGAGTTGTTCCGCAGGCAAATCGGCCATGCCCTGGAGCAGCGTTACCGCATTCGATGTCGCCGTCGGATCGAAGTCGGCCCATTCGACGGAGCCCGGTATATATTGCAGTTTCTTCGCCGCTATCACCGCGCGAATGGAGAGGCGCAGGGTTTCGCGGAAAGACGCCGCCAGCGCGATGAAGTCCGCAGCCTCTTTGGTGTGTCCGAGTTCAGAGGCGATGGCCACGGCATCCTTCAGCCCGCGCAGTGCCCAGAAGTCATCCCAGTAGGAATGCACGGGATGCGCGAGATAGCCTTCGTGGCTCGCCGACTCCGGCAACAGCCCGTAGCGGTCTTTCCTGTCGGGCTTCCGGTATTCCGGCGTCATGCGCTGTGCGCGGAGTTGCTCAATGAAGCGCGCGGCCTTGCGCACATACGGCCACATTTCCTTGAGGAACTTGCGGTCACCGGTGAAGCGAAAGGATTCCATCACACCGTAAATGAGCTGTCCGTGACTGTCGTGCTCCACGAGCCAGTCCGGCCCCGTGCGGTCCACACAGCAGGGCACAAAGCCATCCTTCCTCTGAAACGGCGCATACCAGCGGATGAACTCCGGGAGCGCTCGCAGGTCGCCAATGCGCAGGAGCGCCGCGCCCATGATCGCGCCGTCACGAATCCACGAGCGTGTGTAACGCCGCGGACCGGGCTGGATGGCCGGGCCGTCGCGGTTGATCAGAATTTGTCCGGCCGCCGTGCGGAACGTGAGAGCCGCCTCCCGTGCGACACCGGCGGGCATTTTGAAGGAGACGGATGCCAGGCGTTCGCGCATCACACGCACCGCCTCTGCAAACTGCGCCGCACCATCGGTGCCGGCGAGATGGCGCAGTTGCTTCGCGTCCAGCTTACGCTTCACGCCGAAGGGCACGGCCACAAAAACCTCGCGCGATGCGCCGGCTGCGAGCGTTAGGTCGAAGCGCATCGCCGCCGACGCGAAACCGAAGTCATCGCTCACACTGGATTGTGAGGGCAGTTTTCCCCCGGCGAGGTAGTCGGCGATCACTCCCTGCTCGAAGGCCGCGGTGCCGAACGCGGCGGGTTTAGTCAGTGGCACAATCCATTTGTCGCCATTCACCTGAACTGCACTCTGCTTCCATGCGATGTCCTTGATCTGGATCACGCCGCCCAGTCCCTGCCAGCCCTGCCACGGCGGATTCACCAGATAAGGACGCAGTGCGACAAACAGTTTCGCTTTGCGCGGCCGGTTGCCGGTATTGCTCACACGATAGCGCACAAACAGGACGGCATCCGATCCATGACCGGTGGCGAAGGCAGTGGTCTCCAGTGCAAGTCCTGGCAGTTTCCATTTCGCCGAGGGAATCGCGAGGCCGTCCTCCTCCATGCGGACGCTGCGCTTCGCATCGGCCCACGTGAGGAGTTTTCCATTCGCGTGCAGGAACGGCTCCAGCGAAAACGTTCCTTTGTCAGGCTCGACGAGTCCCTCCTCGTTGATGAGCGCGCAGGTCTGTCCGTCGGGCACACCGGCGCAGGTCCAGTAGCTTTGCTCCCGCAAGAGCCAGCGCGGATGCCGTCCGCGCGGACTGCGCTCCGCGACCGCATGGAAAAAATCCACGAGCGACCGGGAGAAATCGAACGGCTGCACCTCCATGCGCCGGATGGCGGCGGGACCGTCAAAGGCGAGCCGGAGGAAACGCGACTCGCCGTTAGGAAGGCAGACGAAACTGCGCGGCCCCTCCGCGCTGCGCGAACGATGCAGCGTGCGCCACTTTCTGCCATCGTCAGATGCCTGCACCGTGCAGGCCCGCTTCGCCGGCTTCGGCTCCCAGTCCACGATCAGCCCGCCGTATTCGCGTGCCTGGTGGAAATCAATCTGCAGCCACGGCTTCCCGTCTCCGGGAGCACTTCGCCATCCTGACTTTGCATTTTTGACGAGCACGGACTGCGGATCGCATCCCTTCGCGCTGCCCGCTGCCGCCACGACCGGCGCCTTGCGGATGGTGCGGTCCACAAAGCGGAAGTCCTCCAGCCAAACGGTCCCCTTCCCTCCCGGTCCCGCACTGATAACAAACTCCACGGCACCGAGCTTTCGCAGCGTGCCGCCTCCCGCCGGACCCCACGCGAACTCGATCTGGCTGCTCTTCAGAAGAAGTTCACGGGGTTTGTTTTGAAAGTCGAAGGCGTCCTCCTGCCAGCGCCAGACATTCCGGCCGCCGGGGTCGGCCATCTTGAATTCCAGTTTGTTCTTCGGCACCGCGCCGCGCACTTTGAAACTGAAGGCATACGCCTCCGGCAGCCGCATGGTGAACTCCTTCCGCGCCACGACAAATCCGCCGCCGCCTTTGAAGTCGAAATCCAAACGCAGGGCCTGGCCGCCGTCACACGGTTCGCTGGTGAGTTTCAATTCCGCCTCGCCGGAGGCGACGGCGAGCCAGCTCCCGGGCCGGGAGAAATCATCCATGATTGAATAACGCATTGATCAATCCCGGTGTACTGCTTCAACTGCCCGGCGAAGTGAGAACTGTCTCCGGGAGAAATGGCCGGCCACCGGCAAAGGCGGCGATGTTTTCGACCGTCACGCGGGCAATCCCGGCCAGCGCCTCATGTGTCAGGAATGCCTGGTGGGCGGTGATGAGGACATTAGGGAAAGTGAGCAGGCGCGCGAGTTCGTCGTCGTGGAGGATTTGGCCCGACAGATCCTCAAAGAAGACGCCCTCCTCCTCTTCATAGACGTCGAGCGCCACGCCGCCGAGGCGTCCGGATTTCAGGGCCTCTATCAATGCGGTGGTATCAATCAGTGCGCCGCGACTCACATTGATCAGGATGGTTCCTGGCTTCATGAGTTCGAGGGTCTCACGGCGAATGATGTGCCGCGTCTCCGGCGTCAACGGTGTGTGCAGCGAGATCACTTCGCACTCGCGGGCGAGCGTCAGCGCATCGGTATATTCGACGCCGTGCTGCTGCGCCCATTCGACGGAGGGAAACGGATCGAACGCGAGCACCTTCATGCCGAACCCCCGCAGGATTTGAGCAGCGACGCGGCCAATCTTACCGGTGCCAAAAATCCCGGCGGTCTTCCCGTGGAGGTCGAAGCCGACGAGCCCGCTCAGCGAAAAATTGAGGTCATGCACCCGGTTGTTGGCCCGCGGGATCTTGCGGTTGAGCGCGAGGAGCAGCGCGACGGCGTGTTCGGCGACAGCGTAGGGTGAGTAAGCCGGGACGCGGGTCACCGAAAAGCCGAGTTCCTTCGCCGCAGAGAGGTCAACACTGTTAAAGCCGGCGCAGCGCAGCGCGATGTGCTTCACTCCAATTGCGGCGAGCGCTTCAAGGCATGGGCGGTCCCCTCGGTCATTGACGAACGTGCAGACGGACTGGGCTCCGTGCGCTGCCGAAGCCGTTTCCGCGGACAGCCGCCACTCCATGAAACGCCACTCAATGTCGCTTCCAGCGGAGGCGCACTGGAGTGCTTCGCGGTCGTAAGGTTTAGTGTCAAAGACAACAGTGTGTATCATGGCGGTGGGGGGCAGGTCTTGTTTGAAGTCGCGAGTCGCCGGAGGTCCCGGTCAGTCGGCGAGGATAGTAAAATCGCGGCTCGCTTTGCGGACAGCGGGCCCATTACGGGAAAATAACGAAGTCCGGAACCGGAAATCCGGAATATATCAGAATGACCAGTTCCACGATTGGTCGCAAATGCGGCTTGAAACCGGACTCATCTCCGGTGCTTGCTGTGCCCGGCCAGAGCCACCTTTCCTATGTCCATCACCACCAAACACGGCGACAGCGGCCACACACGACTCATCTTCGGACAGGGTGTTGGCAAGGATCATCCCGCCATCGCCGCTGTGGGCGATGCCGACGAACTCAATGCGGTGCTCGGACTTGCCAGGCTGAACGTCCGGCGTGCGGACATCCGGGAGATCATCGCGCGGGCCCAGGAGGACATCGTGGGACTCATGGGTATGCTGTCAGCAGGAGGGGAGCATGCCGAACGTTATGCCGCCGCGGGATTTCGCTGCCTCGACCAAAGCTCACTCGACTCCCTGACCGCAGCGGGTGAAATCCTGGAGGGGGAATTTCCTGACGGTTTCCACACATGGTCTGTGCCCGGAGCCTCCGGCAATGCCGCCAGCGCATGGCTCGAACTCGCGCGCACCGTCTGCCGGCGCGCGGAACGCGCTGCTGCTGCCCTTCTCCACCAAAACCCTCCGCCCGCCCCGCTAATCTCCGCGTGGCTCAACCGCCTCAGCGACGTTCTCTGGCTCGCCGCGCGGTGCGAAGAAGGTGGCGGAACGGGAGGCATTGCGTGATCGCGGGGTGTCAGAGGGTGCCCGGTGCTCAGTTTTCGGTGCTCGGTCACCGCGCACCGAGAACCGAGAACCGAGAACCGAGAACCGAGAACCGAGAACCGGGCACCCGGCACCCGGCACCTCCTACTTTCTTCTTAAAATCCGTGGTTTCCATTTCTCCCGTCCCGCCTCTCACCTCTCCATCCATGACCCATCGCATTGACGACACCTTCGCGCGCCTTCGCGCTTCCGGAAAGAAAGCCTTCGTGGCCTATGTTTGCGCCGGCGATCCCTCGCTCGAGCGGACGCTGGATGTCGTGCGGGTGCTGGAGGAGTGCGGGGTGGACATCGTCGAACTGGGCCTGCCGTTTTCCGATCCCCTTGCCGATGGCATCGTGAACCAAATGGCCGCGGCCCGCGCGCTGGAAGCCGGGGCCACTACGGCCGGCGTCATGGAACTTGTGAAGCGCATCCGCGCCGTGTCGCAGATTCCGCTCGTGCTCTTCACCTATCTGAATCCCGTCTATGCCTACGGCTTTGCAAAGTTTCACGCGGATGCCGTCGCCGCGGGTGCTGACGGCGTGCTGCTGCTCGATCTGCCGCCTGACGAAGACGGACTGAACTCCGAACTCACCGCCGCGCCCGGCCTCAGCCGCATCCGGCTCATCGCTCCGACCACGCCGCCGGATCGTATGAGAACGCTGGCGTCGGACAGCGAGGGATTCATTTACTACATCAGCCGCGAAGGCGTCACCGGTGCCCAGCAGACGCTCGCCGGCAACATCGCCAGTCAGGTGGCCGGGATCAAATCCGGCGGCTGCAAAGTGCCGGTCTGTGTCGGCTTTGGCATCAGCACACCGGACCAGGCCCGCGAAGTCGCCCTCGCAGCGGACGGTGTCGTCGTCGGCAGTGCCATCGTCCGCATCGTTGAGCAGTACGGAAATTCACCGGAACTCGCGGCGAAGCTGACCGCCTTCGTCAAGCCGCTGGTGGACGCGACGAAGGCGTGAGTGCTCTCACGGCCCGATGAGGACAACCGGTCCCCGCGGCGTCGTGGAGCCGGCGAGAGGTTCCAGGGTCAGGCGATAGTTCACGGGGGAAATGCCGGGAGTGAGATCGAACCACACCTGACCGGACCCGTTTTCGAGCGGCGGCAGCAGCCCGGCGGTGATCGGGATGCTGCTGCGCGCGTCTTCGAACCACAGTTGATAGGCCTTGCCGTCCGGCACCGGTGGCAGATCACTCACGACGAGCCGTCCTTCGCCGCGGCTTTCGTCGTAGATGCTCCAGATGAGCGGCTGGCTTTCCGGCGCACCGCTGGCAGGAGAAGCCGGGTGCGCAGGGGCCGAGGAATCGCGCGGGGCGGACTGTTCGTCGAGCAGAATGGGATCTTCCGGCGTCCGTCCGCTGTAGCGGCGGCCGGCACCGGGCACGGGACTCCAGAGGATGTTGTTCAATTCATCGTAAAAGCGACCGTCATTCAACAAATGTAATCCCTCCCACTGTTGCCACGAGTCTGCGGGGAAATCCTGGTGGAGCAGCGTGGCGTCCGGCTGGAGTGTCAGCCCTGACAGATTCGGAAGACCTTTTTCGATGATGATTTCATCGCCCGGCCGCGACTTGTCACTGCCGGAAAGCGAGAGCGGTGGTTTGTCACCGGGGCGGTTTTTGTCCATGCCGGCGGCGATGATTTCGGCGACTTCCGCAGAGAGTGTGGGGGTGCGGATCGGCGTGGTGGGTTTCGCTCCGGGCGCCTGGAGTTCCATGACCACGGTGCGCGCGAGACCCGGGACGGGCTGGAAGTGGGCGTCATTCACCCGCTGGAGTTCTGCGAGCTTTCGCTGCAGCGCGGCGCGGTCGGGCACGACCATGGATTCTGCGGCGAGGGCGCGGGAATTCGGGCGCGGTGACTTATGTGAGGGAGAGGAGGGATCGCCGGTTATTCCGTCCGGATGGGAAGCCGGTCCGCGGTCACCGGGACGGGTGCCTTCATCCCCGCCGGTTGCGGGGCCGGGTAGAGTTGTCTTGAGCGCGGTAATCTCATTGTTCAGGCGAATGACGCGGACGGTTTGCCAGCCGCCGAAGACGGCGAGCGCCGCGGCGAGGCCATAGCCATGCCATGCCGGGCGTTTCCTGAAGACATGGGAATGACCGTTGCAGCCCGGTGCCGCAGGTGCCGCAGGTGCCGCGGGGAGAATGGCAACCGGCGCAAGGCGTGACTTGATTTCTGTCAGGCAATGGTCCGGGGCGCGGTGGTGCGGGGCGGTTAGGGCTACGGCGGCGGCGGTGGATTCCCAGCCGGCAAGATCGGGGAGTTCCGGGTCATCGGGAGCCGGAGTGGTGGTTCGGTCATTCGTTTTCATCGGACATCCAGGTGCGGAGTTTGGTGAGGCCGCGGTGCAGCCATGACTTGGCGGTGCCGGGGGGGACGTTGAGAAGGGTGGCCAGTTCCATGGTGCCGGTGGAGTCGAAGATGGCGGCTTCGACGCAGCGGCGTTCGTTGTCAGTGAGGCGGGCCATGCCGCGGCGGATGCGGCTGACGGTTTCGAAGAAATGGATCTCGCTGAGCGAGTCGGTGCTGTGGACCGGGCCGCTGGCGAATTCCTTTTCCAGCGAATCCATGGTCCGGCGGCGGACACCGCGCCGGCGGAGGCGGTCAATGGCGTGCGAGCGGGTAATCATCACCGCCCAGGTGAACGGACGGGACTTGTCAGGATCGAACCCGCGGGCGCGCTGCCACATTTTCACGAACGCATCCTGGAGGACCTCTTCGGCATCGCGCGGCTCGCCGGTCATGCGCAGCGCCAGGGAGTAGAGTGCATCGCTGTACAGCGAGTAGAGGTCGGCGAGAGCCGCGTGGTCGCCACCGCCCATGCGGGCGAGCAGCGTGGCCTCCGCGGCGGCATCGCCGCGGGCCGCCAGCATGGCGTCCGGCAGCGCCGGGGCGCTGTCAGCGGGCTCGTCATGAAGCGAATGCGCCGGCATGACGGTCAGCGGACGCGGAAGAAGCGCCGGTTCTGTGAAGGTTCGCGCCATACGTTTTCGAAGCCGCGGTCCGGCTGCGCGGGCAGCACGGTGCGCCATGAGGAGAGGTTCGCAGAAGCCTCCACGGCTCCGGCGCCGGAAAAGGCGATGAGGGCATCCGTGCTGCCTGGCAGCGCTCCCGGGGTGAAGTGGAGCGCTCCGCCGGCAGGTGCGTTAGGCACGAAGGGCGTGGGCGCGGTCCTGACAAATGGCCCGTGCCGGCCCATGCGGGCCCATGCCGTGTCCGGCGGCATGGCGGGGACTTTCGCCACATCCAGCAGTTCCACAGCGCCCGATGGCAGGCGGCGGATCAGGAAGATCGAATCGCCGTCGCCGTTCACTCCAAACGGAGCGTGCAGGGGATTGGCGCCGCTGTCCGGCGTGTCACTGAGGAAGACAATGCGTGCCGTGCCGGGCGTCACCGCGGCACCACTGCGCGCGACGTCATAGAGCTTCGCGGAGTTTCGCTCGAAGAGCGCATCTGTGAGGAAAATGTCCTGCACCGGGGACGGCACACTGCCGAGATAGCGCCACTCCGCCCAGTCGCCGGGGAGACCGCTCTCGTCTCTGAGGCCCGTGTGATTGCGGGAAACGACCTCCGAGATTTCCCACTCCGGCGGCGTCGCGGGCAGAGCGAGCGTGTAGTTCTCAATCGCGGCACCGGGCGCGGTGAACTCCGGGCTTTCCGGTTCGGTGGTGCTTTGCCAGCGCAGGTCATAGCCGGTGAGGAAAAACTCGATGGCGCTGCCCGGCGGCAGCGGGGCGTTCCAGTCGCCCGCAAAGGTGCCGTCGAGCGCCGCGCCGTCGTCGTGCCGGCCGTCGTCGTAGAGCGGAATCACGCCGGAAGCCGCCGGAAGCGAACCACTGACGATCCTGCGCCATTGAATGGTCATGCTGAGCATGCCGCTATCGGACCATGCCGCGGCGCGGAAACGCCACGTACCGCCTGCCAGCAGGGCCGTATCCACGCCCTTGAATGTCACTTTGGGCTCCGGTGTGCCGTTGTCGTAGTTGGTGCTCCCGATGCCCGGGAATGGACTGAACACAAAGTCGCGCGCGCCGTCGAAAAGGCGGGCCCATGAAATGTCAGGCTCCTGCTCCGGCAGGATAACGCTGTCGGCATCCGTGCCCGCCGCAGTGAGCAGGCGGAGCGTCACGCCTCCGGAGGGCAGTTTGAACGGTGCCTGCATGGCACCTTCCTTCTCCGTGCAATAGACGGTCGCGAATCCCCGCACCGGCAGGGTGACGGCGGGGAAGACGAAGTCGGGCCGTTCCGTTTCGCCGGGTTCGGCAACGCGGCGCAATTTCCAGCCTGACAGATCCACGGGAGCGCCGGTGCCGTTAAAGATTTCCACGCAGTCCGCCGGCTTGTTGGATCCGGTCGGGACAAAATCCGCGGTGTTGGCAAGAACTTCATTGATGACCACGCCGGGCACTTCCGGCTGAGGCAGGACGAACGGGGCGGGCACGAGGGACGGAGACGGACTGCCGCTGACGGCAGCCCACACATGCCCGCCGGCACCCGCCAGGTCGGGGCGGCCATCACCGTCGAGATCACCACTGGCGAGTTCGCTCACTGCAGGCACCGCATAGGGCGTCCAGGGAGCGGACCACCATTCGTAGGGATTTGCCGCCGTGCCTTTGAAAATGGACGCCGTCGTATTCGCCGGGCACAGCGCGAAGACATCGCTGTAACCATCGCCGTCGTAGTCGAGCCGGTTCGCGTCCAGCGTGGTGGCGAGGCTCGCGGTGCCAGTCTGCACGAAACTCAGCCCCGGGCCCCCGTCCCACTGTGAGGTGGAGGACGAACTCTGCATCATTAGGTCGGGATCGCCGTCGCCGTTGCGGTCGGCGGCGGTGAGTGCATACACACCCCACAGCGGCTCCCCCCTGAACACCGTGTTCACAAACGGCCCGCCGGTAAACCACTGGCCATTGTTTTCCACCACTGACAGTTCGCCATAGACTCCGGCACCCGCGATGTCGGGATCGCCGTCCTGATCGAGGTCCACAGTCGTCAGCGCGTCATAACAATAAATGAACGGCTCGGTGCGGCGATAGACCAGCCCGGCGGGCGTGCCTTCGAAGAACGACAGCCCGCTGTGATAATAGGCGACGACAACGTCCATGCGTCCATCGCCGTTAAAGTCGCGTGTCAGTTGGGCCACCATGCCGCCAGCCGCCCCGGGCGGTAGCGCCGCGGTGACGAGCGGCCCGAACATGCGGTCGGCCTGCTGCAGGCGATAGCTGAATCCTCCCGGCGCATACCGGTCTCCGAGGGATGACACGAGCAAATCCTGGCGTCCGTCACTGTTGAGATCCGGAGTTGTCAGGCTCTGCGGGCGGGTGCCCATGCTGTAGCGCACGGCGGGCTGCCAGCCGGTGCCGCTCCGCTTTTGGATATTCACATGGCCCGTGGCGGTGGTCAGGTAGAGCAATTCACCGCCGGGAAGCCCGTCGAGATTCGTAATGACCGGGCTGCGCGCGCCCCCCGGAATCTTCTGCACCAGCGGTTGCTGGAGGAACCATTTGGTCACGGGATCAATGCGGTGCAGCGTCACATCGCGCGACCACCGGTTGATGACGGCCGCGTCGGCCTGGCCGTCGCCGGTGAAGTCCGCGCTCACCAAATCGCGAGGACTGCTGCCGGTGGGTGTCTGCGAGGTTAGCGTCAGGCTCCCGGCGTTGTTGGTGAACAGGGAAATCGTGTGCCCCGTCCGTGCGATGACGAGCAGTTCCGGCCAGGTATCGCCATTCAAATCACTCACGGCCATGGCCCGCGGCGCGCCCGGGACTGCCAGCCGCCGCTGCGGCACGGTGGGATAGGGCACGCCGCCAGCCGCGCCCGTGTGGCTGCGGATGAAGATTTCGCCCGACCACGTCACGGCGGTGAGCAGGTCCGGCTCGCCACTCGCGTGCGACTCCGGAGAGATGTTTGCGAGTGTCAGGTCGTAAATGCTTTCATTGGCCATGAGTGGCAGCGTGTGCTCCACCGCCAGCGGCGCACCCGGTGCCGGAGCCGCGAGAAACCACACATAGCCCGCGCCGGCGAACGACACTGCAAGGTGGTCCCGGGTTTCGCCGCTGTGCCGCCACGCGTGCATCGTGAAAACCGGCTTCGCGCTCTCGCCCCCAAACGGCCCGGCATTGATCGCCGGCAGCGGAGGCTGTGGCGTGAATCCGCCGGCGCCATTGCCGCGATACTCCCGGAAGCCGTCGCCCGCGCCGCCCACTGCGAGATCCGTTTTGCCATCACCGTCGAAATCCCCCGCCGTCACCGCGCGCGCGCCCAGCCAGGTGGTCACCGTTTGCGGCACGCCAAACGTCCGGCTCCCAGCGCCTCCACTGACAGAGAAGATGGTGAGCTTCCCCTCAAACGGATGTGCCGCTATAATCTCCGGCCGCGCATCGCCCGACACATTCGCCGCAGTGACATCGCGCAGTCCGCGCGGGTCACCTGCGGTGAAATAGCGCGACAACTCGAATCCGCCGCCCGCGGCGCCGAACAGCACCGCGATCGTGCCGTCGTGATTTCCCGTCGCCGCATCATGGCGTCCGTCGCCGTCGAAGTCCGCTGCCGCCAGGCCTTTTGGTCCCTCCGGAAAGCCCGCGGTATTCACCACCGCCGTATTGTCCACGCTCCACGAACTGGTCAGCTTCTGCAGATTCTGAAAAAGCAGCGTGCCATTGGCTGGCGTCTGCGCGCGCACGGCTGACGCGACGGTCAGGAGTGCGGAAAGGAAGAGCAGGCGGAGATTCATGGCGGGAATGGAGCGGAAAAGCGGGGGCTTGTCCACTTCTCCGCAGCCCGGCGGCCTCCGGTTGCGGCCCGCCGCCGGATCCTTGCAAAGATCTGTGGCGCTCACTCCCCTTTCTTCGTGTCGGTCGCGGGGACGCCTTTCCGCAGGGAGTCGCGGGACTTGCGGATTTGGTCTTTCATGGTCTCCGGGACGTTGGGGTTGTTG
>JANNVM010000129.1:0-9114 GCA_031414455.1 Verrucomicrobiota bacterium | reverse complement strand
CAGAAAGAGTGCAGTGAACTGACCAGGTGAGTTTTCCGGGCAAGGAAACCAGCGCGGTTCCATCCACCTGCGCTGTTGGTTTCGCTGTATGTTTCCCCATTGCTCCAATGATCGCGGTGAAAGGCATTTTTGCTGGCTGCGGACTTCCATCCGCATCAATCGCTCCTTTCTCCAGGATGGTAATTCTTCGACGCACCACGGGAAGTCCATCCATGAGTCCGCTCTCGAAACTCTCTTCGATCTGAGCGCTTCCGCATTCGTAAGTCAGAAAGACTCCATCTTCTGTGATTGAGTAAGAACCCCACCGAAACTTCTCCGCCGGCAAAGGCCCCCGCCCCGGCTCCTTCGGGTCCGGCCCCGGCGGACGTCGATCAACGAGGTCCGCGGGCGTCACGTCTTTCGCCGCTTTCAGAATCCACCCTGGCATCAGCCCCGTGGCCATGAGCGGCTTGCCGATGGGTTTCGGCAAATCTTTCTGACCGGGCTCGGACTTTTTGTTCTCGATGTTATACGAAATAGCCGGGATCGTTGTCTCTGTCAGGAATTTCCCGCCCGGTTCACCCTGCCAGATGCCGGCGACGCGGAGGAGATCCTGGTCGAAGCAGACGTAGAGGTCGTGCGGCAGTTTGATGATGAGGCCGCGGACGGCGATGTTGTTTTTGGGGAAGCCGAGCTTTTCCCAGCCGGTGAAATCCACCGTGGACGTGAGCACTGGAAAGTCCGGCTCGGCATAGGGGCCGAATTTCTCCTCCGCGTGTACGGCGCAGAGAGCGGTAAGGAAAATGAGGACGCGGCGAAGCATGGCTGCCCATGCGCCAGGACGCCGCCCGGGGCAATCCCGCAGGCGCGTCGCTGCACGGGAGATTTCCCGTCTTTCCATGATGCCGGAGCGCGATAGCACAATGGCCATGAGAACTCACTGGAACTTCTTTGGTGCCGGACAACTCGTCTTTGGCTCCAACTCCCTTTCGCAGCTTGGCGGGCTGTTGTCCCGCCGAAAGCTTGGTCGGGTGCTCGTGATCGCGGACCGGAATCTGGTTCGTGCCGGCATCGTGGCCCGGATTGTTCGGTCGTTGGAGGAATCGGGCATTGCGTTCGCGGTCTTCGATGGTGGCGAGCCGGAACCCTCGCTGGACACGGCGCGGCAGGCCTTCACCGCCGCCAGCGGCTTCCGCCCCGACGCCGTGCTGGGAGCGGGCGGCGGCAGCAACATGGACCTCGCGAAGATCGTGGCGGTGCTCCTGGCGCACGGTGGTGCACCGGAGGATTATTTCGGATTCGACCGCATTCCCGGGCCGGTTACGCCGCTGGTGTGTCTTCCTACCACGGCTGGCACCGGCAGTGAAGTGTCCCATTCCGCAGTCCTCACGGACACGGCGAACGGGATCAAGGTGAGCACCCTCAGCCAGTACCTGCGGCCCTCCCTGGCGATCGTGGACCCGATGCTCGCACTGTCATGCCCGCCGAAGGCCACCGCGGACAGCGGCATTGATGCCCTCACTCATGCCATTGAAGCTTATACCGCTGTGGACTTCAGCAGACTCGACGTGCCCGCCGAGCAAGTCACCCCCTACGACGGAAAAACACCGATGGGTGATCTGCTTGCGGAGAAAGCGATCGCTCTCATCGGCCAGAACCTCGTCACGGCGGTGAACGACCCTGGCAATCTCGCGGCCCGCGAGAACATGGCGCTGGCAGCGACCCTTGCCGGCATGGCGTTTTCCAACTGCGGCGTCTCCATCGTGCATGCGCTGGAATATCCGATCGGCGCGGCGCTGCACGTCTCCCATGGTGCGGGGAACGGTCTGCTGTTGCCTTATGTGATGCGATTCAACCTTGCGGTGCGGGCACGCGAGTTCGCGCGCATCGCCGAACTTCTCGGCGCGGACACACGGGGGCGGGATGACCTGGCAGCGGCGGAACTCGCGATTCGTCAGGTGGACAACTTGAAACGCGACACCGGCATCCCCGCCCGCCTCCGGGACATTGGGGCGACGCAGGAACAGTTGGCGGGCTTCGCCGAAAAATCGTTCGCCATCAAACGCCTCGTTCAACTGAATCCGCGCCCGCCGTCGCAGGCAGACCTGCTGGGGATTCTCCATGAGGCGCTGTAGTTAGGTCAGTGATCGGATGCCCGCCTCAGGGCACTCGAATCACCGGACGACAAGACCCGCAGGCGCTCGCCGTCCGGTGCTTAAGCCGGTCATCGCCGCATTTACGGCTTGTAAGCGAACACGGAGATCGTGCCGTCGCCTTCGTTTGCGGTCACGAACAGATTGCGCTGGGGAATGGCGAGCAGGCCTTCCGGGCGGTCGCCAGTGGCCATGAGCTGGAGCAGCCGCGGCGTGGCGTTGTCGTTGTTTTTCAATTCGTAGACCCCGACGAAGCTGCCACGCTCGGCACCGATGAAGGCATACACCGTACCCCCAAAGGTTCCCACTTCCACCGCTTCAAACTCCGCCCCTTTGGCATCGCTGCGGCCGTCAGGAAAAAGGCCTTCGCGGGCCGCCGCCATTTCCAGTGTGGCGCCGGAGTCGTGGATGACGCTTCCAGTGTTCGCGGAAAAGATCGTCCAGTTGCGTCCGCCGACGAATTCGCCGTCGGCGAGATCGAGGCCGTAGTCCCCTTCATTGGCGGTAATGAGGGAACCGCCGGGGGTCCATGCGATGGCGTCAGGCTCGAGGCGGGCATTGCGAAGCTGGTCATTGAAACGAATGACGTCGTCATCATCGAGATCGGCCCCGTGTGTCGTGGTGCCGGCGGAGAAGTTTTTCACGATGCTGCCGTCCGCGAGATTCACGATGGCGATATGATTGTTCTCCTGGAGTGTCACTGCGGCCAGGTTTTGCGCATTGATGTCCACGAACTCCGGTTCGGGATCCGTGGGCAAGCGCATCGCCAGTCCGGTGAAACTGACGTCACGCATTGTCCAGTCGGAGGGGCCTCCTTTCCAGAGGTCAATAAACGTTAGGAATCCTGCGGGACTTTGCGGCATCAGTCCGTCGTCCACGTCTTCGTTGCGTTCGTTCTCAATGCAGACGGCCGCATACCTTCCGTCAGGGCTGACTGCGATGGAATCCGGCTGGCCGCCCAGCGGGAGGAGGGTCTGGCTCATGTCGGCCAGCTTGATCGCCATCAGGTAGTCGCGCGCGGGTTCGACCACCGGCGGAGTCTCCGGGTCTTCGTCATCTTCAATTTCGTCTTCACCGTCATGGACGACCACCAGAGCCCACTGGCCATCGGGGGTCACCGTCACTGAGGTAGGGCCGCCGTCCACGGTCAGCAGATCCTCCACCGGTGCCGTGACGTCCGTGATGTTCACGAATCCGATGTTTTCGCCCACCGCATCGGTATAAATGAGGAGGTTTCCATCAGGTGTGGCGGTGACGATTCTGCTACCGTCCCGCAGCGGATGCGTCACTGTCGCGCCGCAGTTCAGTAAGGCGGCCTCGTGCCTCGACCTTGATCGCGTGCCGGCCCCGGCCCTTGCTCCGGCCGGTGCGCGGTCCAGGCTGGGCGCATGATCGAAGTCACCAGAGAGACATTTCGCCGCATGGCGGAAAAGGCATGGCTGGAAGTGCCGGAGGAATTGCGTGCCCGCGTGGAGAATCTGCATATTGTCATTGAAGACGAGCCTTCTGAAAATGACTACGCGCTCAATGAAGTGCCGGACGACGAGGATCTGTTCGGACTTTTTGAAGGTTTAGCACTGACGGATTCCATGCTGGATATGTCCAGCGTTTTGCCCAACACGATCCGCATTTTCCAGATGCCGCACGAGGAAGTGTGCGACACTCTGGAGGAACTTCAGGAGGAAGTGACGCGGACCGTGCATCACGAGGTGGCTCATCACTTCGGAATAGATGACGACCGGCTGGAGGAGATCGGTGCCTACTGATACCGGCGTCTGTCTCCGGCGTCAGGACGGCCACACCGTGTCGAGGATGGATTCCTGGAGCCGCTTCATCGCTGCCGATTCGTCAGGCAGGTGATCATCGTGGCCGTGGAGGTGGAGCAGGCCGTGGATGAGGTAGAGGGCGCATTCACGCTGCGGATCGTTATCGTGTGCCGCCGCCTGACGGATGGCGGTATCCGTGCTGATAAGGATTTCGCCGTGCTGGAAGGTGATGACATCAGTGGGTGAGGGATCGTCCATGAACTGCGCATGCGCCGTGCTGATCGTTTCGTCGCTGATGAAGGAAACTTCCACCTCTGCAAGATCCGGCAGCAGTGTCGCGTGGGGGCCAGGGTTTTCGATGACCAGCGGCAGCGCCTCCGACGCAGCACGGAAAAGACGTTCCATATCCAAAGGCAGAGCCGATTGATGATCGTAGAGTTCCAGCGCGGGCATGAAGGCAAGGATTGCGTCCGGGGTCTGACGGCTGCAAGCCTGAATGCTGCTGTCATGCCGATGACCGGAGCTGCGGTCGAGTCTCCCCTGGCAGAGTGAGGTGCGTCGCTTACACAGCCGAAGCCCATTGAAGTTCGCGTGGACCATCCGTTCCTGTTCGGCGTCCAGCACCGCGAGACGGGTGTCTGTCTGTTCCCCGGACGGATGATAGACCCGCGTTAGGAAACCGGGTCTGGCCCGGCCGGATTTTCTCAGCGGGCACCGCGGCGGCGCCGGCGCCATGCGACTCCGGCCAGCGCGGTTAGGCCCAGAGCGGCACTGCCGGGCTCCGGGATGATAGTGGCCGTGCCGGTCACCGAAAGCGAGTAAGCGCCGGCACTGTCGGCACCGCTGGAATAGAAGCTGTCCACCACGAAATAATAGACGCCGGGCTGAAGCACTCCTGTGGTGAGCGTCTCGGTCACGTTGGTTTGTGTGTCATCCCGGCCGAAGATGGCATTGGCACCCTCCGTTCCGCCCGTGAGGAGGTAGATGGCCGGGTCAAATCCCGTGGGGGAAACGGTGAACGTCAGGGTGCCCGCGGTGCCGATCCGGAACGTGTAAAATACATCAGGACCGGCGACCTCGGTGTATCGACTGATTCCGGAGGGCAGGCTGTTGATGTTGCTTACGGCCCCGATGGTGGTGCCGGTGTCACTGAAAGGCAGCGTGCTGAACAAGAATCCAGGGGCGGCATCCACCGATGCGGCACTGACATTCTGGCTGGTGACACCAAGAAGAGTGGCGGTTAGGCAAAGTGTGGTCCGGACGGAAAGGGGATTCATGCAGACGGGTCGTGAGCGTTTTTGATGACTCACGGGGTTTATCAGGGACGCGGGAATTTGGCCAGGAGAAACTTTTCGAATTGGCGTCTGTCCGCTCCGGCCCGCAGGGGGCGGCCGCGGTCACGCGGTGAGGCCGAAAAGAGTGAAATCCGTGTCCGGGAAATGTGAGGCCAGTTGCCGGATGCGGGCGTGCTGTGCGGCGGTAAGTCCTTCGTCGCCGCGGCCGGAGATGCCCTGATTGAAACGGTTCCTCCGTTTCTCGCCGGCGAGGGCGGCAAGCTTCGCGGCAATTTTTTCCTCCGGCACAACGAGTCCGTAATACTCCAGCACGCGCCGTATGGCACCGGCCCGGTCGCGCATCAGTTCTTCGTAGGTGAGCCAAAGAACCGGGACGCGTGCCTCCTTATCCGCCTGCTGCCAGGAGGCGAGAAACTGGAGATGCCAGGGAACGACATGGTCAATGATGAGGTCCGCCTGACGTTCGGCATCGAACTGTTGCCAGGTGTCGTGCGAAAAAAAGGTGCCGGGGATGGCGCCCTGCGAATAGAAATCGCGGAGGCTGACGACGACGTCCGCGAGATTGCGCACAAGGACGACGGTTTTCATGCCGAATGCCTGAAGGATCTGGAGGTTCGCCTCCGCGGCGCGGCAGTGCTGCTGGGTGACAGTGGGCACCGTGGCAAATTCCAGCAGCACGGGATAGAAGAGGTCCTGCTCGCTCTGACCTGAGGCATGGAAGAGAAACAAATCGCGAAAGCCGGTGACTTCGCAGAGGACGTTTTTGAGAAACGTGGAGCCGCTCTTCGGCTGGCAGGCGATGAGAAGATGCGGCGCGAGGTCCTGCTGTTTCAGTGTGTCACAGTAGTCAGTGAGCACAGAGGGCCGGCGGAGCAGCGTGAGGGAGTTGATGAGGTTGTTGGAAAACGACGGGCAGGGGTAGAGCGCGATGGCGCGGCGCTGGCAGGGCAGGGCTTCGGCCACCATTCCGGCGCTGAAGAGCGCGAGCCCGAGGCCGTGAAAGGACTCGGCACGGTGCCGCAGCATTTCCGGCGGCGCCTCTTGCGGCGGAGCTGCTGCAAGCGCCCGTGCCGCGGTGGCGCGGGCGGCATCGGATTCACCGGCGGCAAGCTGACGCTCCGCCACCTTGCGCAGCGCTCCGATGAGATTATGCGTCAGGACGTTCAACACCTCACCGGTCCACGGGGAAGCGGCGAGCGTTTCTGCGAGGACGCGGGCGGCTTCTTCAGGACACTTTTCCGCGAGGTGCCGGTTGGCCTCTGCGACTGCGCGGCTGGCCTTCGCAAGCGGTGTGGGTTCGGATGGCATGAGCATGGTCAGTGCCCCCTCTCGCGCCAGTAAAGGCGGGGAGTGCCCGCGGGAGTCACCGTCGTGGCGTCAATGATCGCGAAACCGAACACCCTGTTGTCGCCGGCGCCAAGGCGGGCAAGGCTCACGCCGGCAGGGGACCAGCACATGGTGAGGTCGAGTGCGGCAATGGAGAGAGGCGGTGAATTCATGAGATGACGGAGTCGCCGTTTATTACGCCGCGAAGCGCTGCCGCGGGCAAGAAAGAAAGCGCGCAGATGTCCTGCTGAGCCCTGAAATCCGGCCCTGAGACGAACGAAATGTCCCGGAGCCCGGTGGGTATCGGGGATTTTCCATCCCGCCAATGCGGGGAATGAGGCTTTGTCCGCTTTTCCTGAAACGGCAAGATCCAGTTACACACCCGCAACAAACACACTCCATGAATAAACATCTGATATTCGCATTCACTCTCGCTCTGACTCCGGCGTTGTACGCCGAAGGCCCGGCGGACGACATCAAGGCCGCCATCAAAAAGCTCACCGACGACGGCAGTTACACCTGGACTTCCAGCAGCCCCGGTCGCGATGGCGGTCAGGGCGGCATGAGCGTCGAAGGCAAAACGGATAAATCCGGCGCTGCGTTGCTCACCACCAAATTCGGCGACCGCACCTCCGAAACCGTCATCAAGGGCGGCAAAGCCGCGGTGAAGACGGATGATGGCTGGAAGAGCGGCGAAGAACTGGCTGCGGCGGGACCAGGGGGTGCTGGCGGCGGTGCCGGTGGAGGAGGAGGCCGTCGCGGCGGCGGCGGATTCGCCGGACGCATGGCGGAGAATTTCAAGGCCCCGGCCGCCGAGGCTGAGACCCTCGCTGCCGGTGTGAAGGAACTCAAGAAAGACGGCGACGTCATCAGCGGTGACCTGACAGAGGAGGCTGCCAAAGAACGCCTCTCCTTCGGTGGACGCCGCCGCGGAGGCGATAACAACAACAGCCCGCCGCCCGGTCCGGCCAATGCCAAAGGCAGCGTGAAATTCTGGATCAAAGACGGCGTGCTCGCCAAATACGAAGTGACCCTGTCGGGCACCTTTGATTTCAACGGTCAATCCCGTGATATCAACCGCACCACCACCACGGAGATCAAACCGGTCGGCACCGCCGCACTGGAAATCCCCGCCGAAGCCGCCGCCAAGCTTTCGGGAAAAGCCGCGGAAACTCCGAAAACGGAGAAGCCGGCGGAGGCTCCCAAGGTTGAAGAGAAGAAATAAGCCCCGTATTTCCAATCGTCACTCCCGCACACCCCGCCCGGCAGCCTGCCGGGCGGGGTTCTTGTTTTTTGGGGGAAGTGTCTGCACCGGCCACCGCGAATGCCGCATGACAGGAAACTTGCGCCGCCGTGTAATAGCCCCACCATCCTCTACACTTACACACCCCCGCACCTCCGCACTTCTTCATCCCATGAACCGTCGCTCCCTCCTCACCCTGTCCGCTGCCGTCCTCTGCACGTCTTCTCTGCACGCTGCCGAAACACCAGTCCTCAATCTCCCCGGCGGCGAAGGCCCCGGTAAAGGCAAACACGTTGTCCTCCTCGCCGGCGATGAGGAATACCGCAGCGAGGAAGCCCTGCCCATGCTCGCCGGCATTCTCAGCGCGCATCATGGGTTCAAAACGACCGTGCTCTTCTCCGTGGACAAGGACGGCAACATTGACCCCAACAACGGCGGCAGCCTCAGCAACCCGGAGGCCCTCGATTCCGCCGATGCCATCATCATGTCCCTGCGCTTCCGCCATTGGGACGACAAAGCCATGAAACACTTCTCGGACGCTTTCAGCCGCGGTGTCCCGGTCATCGCGCTGCGCACCTCCACTCATGCTTTCAACCTCGACGGCAACTCTGCCTTCAAAGCCCTCACATGGAACAACGCAGAGGGTGGCTTCGGCAAAAAGGTGCTGGGTGAAACCTGGGTCAGCCACTGGGGGCAACACGGCCCTGAAGGAACCCGCGGCATCATCGAGCCGTCAGCGAAGGATCACGCCCTTCTGCGTGGCGTGAAAGACGTCATGGGCGACACCGATGTCTATGAAGCAGCCCCGCCCGCCGATGCCACCGTTTTGGTGCGCGGCCAGGTAATGAATGGTCAGATGGCCGACTCTCCGCCCGCAGATTACAAAAAGAAAACCGCTAAAGGTGAGGAGCAGGGCGTCAACGATCCCATGATGCCTGTCGTCTGGTCCCGCGAATACAAAAACGAAACCGGCAAGACCAACCGCATCCTTACCACTACGATGGGTGCCGCCACCGATCTCAACAACGAGGGGCTGCGCCGCCTCATCGTGAACGGTGTCTTCTGGGGACTCAATATGGAAGTTCCCGCCTCCGCCAATGTCACCCTCACCGGTGAATACAAGCCCTCCAAATTCGGCTTCAATGCCGCGAAGAAAGGAGTCAAGCCCGCCAATACCGCCCTGAAGCCGGCGAAGTAATTTGCCGTGCGTGTGATCCCCCGTTTCACTGAAGCCGTGAGGGCCGCGGATCGTAAAAGTAGAGCGACTGTGCCTGTAAGGTCAGTCGCTTGAGTTAGGTGCCTGGCGCGAGCGGCCAAAGCGAGCGGCCATACAGCCACACCCGCTCTGCGTT
>JANNVM010000128.1:0-4874 GCA_031414455.1 Verrucomicrobiota bacterium | reverse complement strand
GATTCGAGGCGGCCGTCGCGATAGCGGTGGAGGGGCCTCGTTACATTGCATTGAAGCATGATGGGACTGTCGCGGTTTGGACCTACACCCAATTCAATGCGGTGCCGTATCAGGCCCCTGCCGGGCTGCGGGGCGTTATTTCCGTGGCTGCGCGGGAGAATTTGCTCACCGCTATGAAGGCTGACGGGACTGTCGTGTGCTGGAACGCTGGAGGGGTGGTTCCCAATCCCCCCGGACTCGGTGGTGCAGTGGCAATCGACGCGGCGGCGGACTACAGCGCCGCATTGAAAAGTGATGGAACGGTGATCGTCTGGGGGAGCGTGCCGGAGTTCGTTTCGCCCCCGCCGCCCACTCCGGGGGGATCGACCTCCCGTCAGGCGGCCGCCGTGCCCCTGAACCCTGGTACCAACACGGTGGAAGTGCGCCTTACGCTCCCTGGTGGCAGCCCGGCGAAAACTTACACGCTGAATGTGGATCGTCTTCCGAACGCTGGACTGCTGATGCTCGAGCCGGATCGGGAAACTTTGACTCCGGCATTTTCTCCTGACACAACGGCTTACACAATGAGCCTGCCATTTGGGAATGAAGCCATCCGCTGGCGGACGGTCACCGATTCGCCGGGTGCGACGATACACTTGAACGGCGAGGCGGTCACCAGCGGCACCTTTTCCGATCCGTTGCCGCTGACTCCGGGAGCCAACGTGTTTACCTTCTCCGTTACCGCCGAAGATGGCCTCACGGTTAGGAATTACTCTGTCACCGTCACTCGCGGGCCGCCCCAAACGATTGCGGCGCTGCGTCACCTGGCGCACATGGCCGGGCCGCTCGTGCCGGCATTTTCCACGGATCAGCTCACCTACACTCACTCTGCCCCAGTGCGCCAGCCGCGGTTGGTCTTGTGGCCGCGAGTTGCTGACATTGGGGCAAAAGTCGAAGTGCGTGCCAATGCGCGTCCCTTCATTCGGGTGTCCCCAGGTCCTCAGGCCGGCTCTCCAGCGCATCCCACCGTCATTCAGCCCGACGGAATGCCGGTGGCGTGGGACGCCGCTCTCCCCGGCTCATTGCTTCCGTTGCCGGCCGGCATCGCGGCCATTGCCGCTATGTCGTCATGTCAGGGCAACGATGCATCCTTTCTGAGGACTGACGGGAAAGTGGTGCCGGTGAGCTTTGCTCAGTACAACCTCAACCACCCGGCTCCTGTCGCTCCCGCGGGGGGGCTCGACAGCATTGTCGAAATGGCCGTCGGCGGCGCGGATCTTTGTGTGGCGCTGCGCAGCAACGGTACTTCCCTAACATGGTATCGTTCAAGCGGCGAAGTTTTCCCGGCCTTCATCGGACTGAATGATGTTATCAGCGTCGCAGCCGGGCATGGGTTTGCGCTGGTGCTGCGCCGCGATGGAAGCATCGCGGGATGGGGAAACAATGACCGCGGGCAGATCACCATCCCCGCAGGAATCGGCGAAGTAATCGCCGTTACCGCAGGGGAGGGGTTTGCGCTGGCCCTCCGCCGCGACGGCACGGTGGTGTCATGGGGCGCCGGCGCAGAAACTATCATTCCGGCAGGACTGAAAAATGTGGCGGCGCTCTACGCCAAAAGCGGTCAGGCTCTAGCGCTTCGCGCGGACGGCACAGTAGCGCGCTTCGGCTTTCGAGGCGGACCCGCCGTGTTCAGCGACAGCCTGACGGGCGTGCAGACCATCACGGGCGGAGCCAATGCCAACATTGCGGTCAAGCAGGATGGCGTGCCAATTGTGTGGAACTATCCCGCCACCGTGCCGCAAGGCGTCATGATGCGTCCATGGCCCGCCGCTCCAGCAGTCCCCCTCGATCTCGGAGCTAACAATATCGAGATACGCGTGACCGCCGAAAATGGCACGGTGCGCAACTATACCCTTGCCGTGACAAGGCAGACGAATGTGGAGCTTGCAGACCTGAAGCTCGACTTCGGCACGCTCTCGCCGGGTTTCTCGCCGGCGGACCTGAATTATTCACTGACCGTTCCGGCTGCCCGGGAAACACTGATACTGACTCCGCTCGCCGCGGATGACACCTCCGTGCTGCGACTCAACGGCGCGGTGCTGGCTCACGGCGCCAGCCGGAGCGTTACGCTCACACCGGGATTAAATACAATCACCGTTCAGCTTCTGGCGGAAGATGGCGTGACCATTCGCACTTACACTCTGGGGATAAACCGGTTGGCCCCAAATCCGAAACTGACTCAACTCACGGTAACCGACAATAGCCTGACGCCCGCTTTCGCCCCGGGTGTTTTGAGTTTTGCGCAGTCACTGCGCCTCTCCCCGGTCACCGCGTGGCCGAAGCAAGCGGCGGCGAGAGCGTCGCTGGAAGCCCGCACCAATGGCGGAGCATGGAGTTTGCTCTCGACCGGGAATCTCATCGCGCGGGGAGGCAGCCTCTCCGGCAGCAAGTTCCCGGTCGTGGTCCTTCCTGACGGCTCGGTTTCCATGCCGCTGGGTTCCAGTTTCCCTCCACCGCAAGGACTCGCGGATGTCGTATCCGTTGCCGCGGGCGACGGGCACTGCGTCGCGCTGAAATCCGACGGCACCGTCGTCGCATGGGGAAATGGAAACGCGCCCTCCGCTCTCCAGGTTCCCGCAGAAGTGGTCAATGTCGCCGCCATCGCCGCGGCCGGAAATTTCAATCTCGCGGTGCTGACTAACGGGACCGTCAGAGGCTGGGGAGTCAACACCGCTCGCTCGCTGGATATTCCGCCCGGGCTGGATGATGCCGTGGCTGTGGCTGCTTACGGCGGTTCACAACCATGGGGGATGGTCCTGCGCCGGACGGGTGCGGTGGTGACATGGGGTGCCGGACAGACAAATCTGCTGCCGGTCCCTGCCGAGGTCCAGGGCGTCGTGGCGATCGCCGCGGGTACCTTGAACACAGACGCTGTCGCGCTCCTCCACACGGGCCGCATTATTCAGTGGACAGTTCGTACCGGTGTGGTGGCTCGGGAATTCCCCTCCCTTACGGGAGTAGTCGCAGTGGCCGCAAATCACGCGCTGCGGCGCGACGGCACCATTGTCAGGCTCGATGGAACGCCCCTCTCGACCGCGGTGACCGGGATGGTGGTCGCACTCGAAGGATGGTATGCTGTGAGGCCGGATGGCAGTGTCCTCTACCTGGATGAATTTAACACCAGTGCCACCGGGTGGACAGTCGCGGTGCGCCCGTCGTTCGTTACTGCCGCGCTGACGCCGGGTCAGAACACCATTGATTTGCGAGTAACCGAAGGTGGCACGTATGCCATTCACACCGTGACCCTGACGCGGGAGTCGCACACAGCTCTGCGGCAGCTTTTCACCAATGCCGGCCCGCTCCAGCCCGCCTTTTCCCGCACGGAGCAAAGCTACGTTCAGACACACAATGTGGAAGAGTTGGCCGTTTGGCCTGCTCCTGTGGCAGCCGGCGCCGTCGTTGAAGTGCGCTGTAACGGTGGCCCCTGGGTTCGCACCGGCACCGAAGAACTGCTGGGGATGGAGGGGAACTTCTTTTCCGGCCTGGCGGCGGACGGAACAATGCAAGGCCTTCAGGGCTGGACCGCCACAAATATATTCGGGACGCCGGTGTCCGCTGCGCAGGGAGCCTATCACAATCTCGTACTCCTCATTGATGGCCTTCCGATTGGCACAAGCGGTCATTACGGATCCATCCCATCGCTCATGCCATCCCGGCTGCCGGGACGTTATTCCGTTCTCTCAGCCGGGTACCAGCACGCAGTGGGCGTCCTCCAGAACGGAGCGTTGAGATTGTGGGGCAACTCGGAAAACGGCCGCCTCATCCCGCCGGCTGGTGTCACGGACGCCGTCCAGGCCGAGGCCGGTGATGCACACACCGTGGCACTTCGTGCCGATGGCACCGTGGTCGCATGGGGATTAAATACGGGCGGGCAGGCCTCGGTGCCGGCGGGGCTCAACGCTGTGGTTGCCGTTGCTGCAGGAGGGCGGCATTCTCTTGCGCTGCGAAGCGACGGCACCGTGGCGGCATGGGGAGAGAATACGGCGGCCCAGGCCAGCGTTCCTTCCGGGCTTAACAGGGTCGTGGCCGTCGCTGCAGGAGACAATCACAGCATGGCGCTGAAAGCCGACGGCACCGTGTCAGTGTGGGGAAATAGTGGGACAGGCGCCGGAGCGAACTACCCGGGTCTTACGGGCATTACTGGCATCGCCGCCGGTTACAATCGCAGCGCCGCCATACGTCAGAATGGCACTGTGGTGTCATGGGGAACCGGCAGCTCGAGTGCGGCGCCACCCGCGGGGTTCCAGACTTACGCGCGGCCCCGCGCGGCCCTTTTTAACCTCCAGCCCGGTCCTAACGTTGTGGCGATTCGTGTCACCGAGCCGGACGGCATCGCCGCTTCCGTGACGACAATCAATGTCCCGCGGCTGTCGAGCGCCAACCTCACGACCTTATCGCTGAACACGGGCGAGTTAAGTCCCGCCTTTGCGCCGGACGTCAGTAATTACACCGCGAGCGTCGCTTACGGAGTGGAGAGCGTGAAGATTTTCGCTGCGGCATCGGAGAGCGGGTTGGTCATTCGCATCAATGGTGCCGTCATTAGCGGTGGTGCTGCCATTGTCGGCCTGACACCCGGGTTAAATAGTATCACCGTGGCCGCATTGGCCCCCGACGGAATCACGCAGCGGACGTGGCAAATCGAGGTGACACGGCGGCCCCCCGCCACGAACACCAGCCTGCGGTTTCTTGCCGACAATGCGGGTGACTTGAATCCTCTGTTTGATCCTGTCACCCGCAACTACGGCCAGAATCATCGTTTTGCGGATCTAACCGTGTATGCCTGGCCACGGGATTTGCGCGCGGCGGCGGCGGTGACTCTGAATACAGAGGCGCCG
>JANNVM010000127.1:0-5525 GCA_031414455.1 Verrucomicrobiota bacterium | reverse complement strand
AAGATCAACGGCAACCAGGCGAAGGAAGTCTTCGCCGCCATGTTCCAGTCCGGCAAAGCGCCCGGGGTGATCATCAAAGAGCATGGACTCGAACAGGTGAGCGACACCGGCTTCCTCGACGAAATCATCACCAAAGTCCTCGCGGAAAACGCCGATGCCGTCGCTAAAATCAAAGCTGGAAACGACAAAGCCATCAATGCCCTCAAAGGCCAGGTGATGAAACTCAGCGCCGGCAAAGCGAACCCGGCCGTCGTCGGTGAAATGTTGGCGGCGCGACTGAAGGAGTGACGAGATTATTGTCCTCATTGCGTGCAGTCGGCTTTCAGGAAGGCCCCCGAACGGCTGCGTCGTGGAGAATTCCCTCCTCCGGCATCAGGGCTTACGCATGGAAAATACACTAAATTATAGATTGTACAAATAATTATAAGCGATAGTTGAGGCGGGCATGAACCCGTCATCCCTAACATCTTCAACCTCTCTCAGTCCCTCACAACTCAGCACCGTGGAGCTTCTGCGGGCCCGCTTCGCACAGCTGCCCGATCGCCGGATGCCCGGCCGTATCGTCCACCGCATCGATGAGGTCATCATGATCGCGCTGTGTTCCATCCTCTCGGACAACGATGCCTTCACCGACATGGAGGCGTTCGCCAAATCCCAGCTCGCGTGGCTGCGCACCTTCCTCCCCCTCGCCGCCGGTGCCCCCAGTCACGATGTCTTTCGCAATGTCTTCATGGCTTTGCGGCCCCAGGCTCTGCTCGATATCCTCGCTCAATGGTGCGGCACCCTCTACGGAGCCCACGTCGCCATTGATGGCAAAGCCCTGCGCGGCAGCGACAGTGCCGCGACGGGCCAAAAAATGGTCCACGTCCTGCGCGCATGGGTGAGCGCGGCCGGCATCAGCGCGGGACAGGTGCTGTGTTCTGAAAAGAGCAATGAACTTGAAGCCCTGCCCCGTCTGCTGGAGGCCCTCACGCTCAAAGGCGCTGTGGTGACCATCGATGCCATGGGCTGTCATCCTGACATCGCCGAACAAATCCATCTGGCCGGCGGCGACTACGTGCTTGCGCTCAAGGGCAATCAAAAAGGCGCGCATGAAGCCGTCGCGGAACACTTCACCGGGGTGGACGCCCTTGTGGAAGCCGGTGCCGAAGCGCCGGAGGCTCATCGGAAGGTAGAGACTGTGGAACTCTCACACGGACGCTTTGAACAGCGCACGTATACGGCCACGGAGGATCTGGCATGGTTCCACAAGAGTTGGAAATGGGAGGGACTATGCACGGTGGTGCGGGTGGTGCGCACCACGCACCGGATTGGGGCGCGGGAAGAGTTGAGCAGGGAAACGCATTATTACCTGAGCAGTCTGGGGGCTGACGCCGCCAGGATCGCCCGGCTGATCCGGGGCCACTGGTCGGTGGAAAACACCTGTCACTACACGCTGGATGTGACGTTTCTTGAAGATGACTGCCAAGTGCGGGACCGCAGCGCGGCCCATAATCTGTGCATTCTGCGGGAACTAAGCGCGAAGGTGCTCCGTGATCATCCCGCGAAAAAATCCGTGCGGGCCAAGCGGAAACTGGCCGCGCTCGATCCGGCCTTCCGACTTTCCCTACTCAGTATGATTCCCGCGACTTCTCATGCGTAAGCCCTCGTCATTCGACATCGTTCCGGGCTCGCGGGTTGCGCGTTCGTGGTGGGCGGTGGTGACTGATGGGCTTTGCTTTGAAAGCCGGTCAGGCATGGGCGGCAGGCCCCGGAGGCGTTGCAGTGCTGTAGCTGGCGCGATCGTGCGCGGGCTGCGAAGCTATTGGCAGGGGCGGTGACTGGCGGTGAGATGTTCCAGAGCAGGAATGAGCGGACGGAGCGCAGCGCAGTGGAAAGCGAGGCTCCAAACTGGAAGCGTCGCACGGCCGGGCAGCGGCGAGACGCGGCGGCAGGTCAGTCAACCGGCGGCAGCGCGTCTTTGTGAATGGGCAGCGCCTTCGTTGCTTCACCAAATCGGGCGACTACATACCCCTCTTCATCCAACCGATATACGATGTCGCCGCAGGAAACGGCGTCGTATGTCTGTTCTTTTGTGAGGCCGAACGCCGGCACTGTTTGATCAAGGAGCCACTGCTGGCCGTAAATATTCAGGGTGCTCAGTTCGTGTGCGGCGGCATCCAACTCTTTCCCAAAGCCTGCGCGCTCAATTAACGCATCCGCCTGGGATGTGAAGCGCTCAAGTATTTCGTCCATCGTTTCCCATGTGGTTACAGTGGCAGGAACAATGCGGGGAATGGGTAGTGGATTGGCGGCCATGACGGTGTTTTCTCAGGGATATACCAGCGGGTCAATGTTTTCCGCGGGGCCGGCTTGACGCCCGTGCTACGGTCTCCGCATGAAACGCTGGCAGATAGTCGCCCTGATCGCCGTGAACCTCGCTGTGCTGCCGGTGTCGTTTTGGGCGGTTTCCGGATCACCGAAAAGCCGCACAACATTTGACCGGCTGTGTTCGTTTCCTGTGCCGCATCTGATCGTAACGGCGCTGGCGGTGAATCTTTACCTGCTGCCCAAAAAGCTGAAGGAGCGCAGAGAACGGAGAGACGCTACTCTGCCCGCTGAGACGCTGCCCTGATTTTCGCTTCACGCTCACGGTTAAGGTGCTCACGGCGCGCTTTCTCCTGTTCGTCCGTGGTCGCTGAGTCGCGCAAGGCATCGCGTTCCGCGTCCTCTTTCCTCAATTGCTTCACGCCCCGCTCAACCTCGTCATCAAACAGGTTGTCGGTCAGCTTGAAAGTTTGGTCACCGATGCGGGCACTTACGGCCGTGAACGGATGCGGGATGCCTTTGAGCACCTGAGCAACCTTCTTGGCGTACCATTCCGTTTTCTCGGGCTCCGAATCCTCCGGGCCTTTGAGCAACTGCTTCCCGGCACCGAGACCGTAATAAAGGCTGGAAAGCGGGCCGGATTCACCGCTGAACCCGTCGAGTATATCGCGCAGCACCGGGATGCCCTGCATGGGAGTGACGACAGCAGCTTTCACAAAGTCCAACGGCTGCCAGTGCTCAATATCGTCTTCGCCGTCGTCGTCGTCTGCGGCGTCCTTGTAGAGGCTTGAAATGGCCTGAATAATCGGCCCCATGATGAAGTGCGCGATGAAGAGCACGCGGAAGTCTTCCTTGGCGGGCTTTCCGTTGAGAATGTGTCCCCACGCTGACAGATAGAGGGATGATTTTTGGCGGGCTTCTGAGCCGAACATGAACATAGCGCGGCCGATTCCGCCGGCGGCAAGGCTCTGTTCGACAAGACTGCGGTCTGATGTTTCCACGGGCTGCGCAGTGCGGGCTACCATGTCGGCGGCTTCGTTCTCCGCGATCCTGCGCGCAGCGGGTTCGCTCTGGCCGGCCTTCCGTGCGGCGCGGTAGTGGTGATGGTATGAAATCGCGGCGCTGCCAGTGGTGAACCACGCGTCAACCAATCCGATGTATTCCATTCCCTTTTCCAGGAACGCGTTGCGCCAGTGGGGCTCCGAGTTCCATGCATTGGCCATCACGGCGCGAACCTCTGGCGTGAAGCCGGCCACGATCCGGCGCTGAATGAGGTCGCTATTCCACATCTCGCGGACATCCTGCCAGAACGCCGTTTCAACATGCCCGAGCGTTCCCGCTTTGACCGCCGCGCCGGCTGTCCACTGCGCAAGGCCTTTCAGATAGGCCGCTGTCGGCATTCGATACCACGCGCCCAGAAGCGCCGTGCTCTGCTTCATGATCGTCAGCACATTGTAAGCGAGCTGGGAGTGAGCATAGAAGCTAAACAGCGTCCGGGAAAGCCATGTGCTGCGCGCCGCGATACCATTGCCCTCAATGGCGCCCATCCATTCGGAAACCTTCGCCTGCGCTTCCTCTCCATGCCTGCCGGTGAGAGCCTGCTTCACGTCCGGGTTGCCGAACACGGCGCGCAATTCGCGGGTGACTTCTCCCAGCGCTTTCCAGTGCGCGGCCTGGTTGGCATGCCCGAAGAACGTAGAGAATGCGCTCTGTGCTTTCGGGGCGGCGGTGTGCGGCTTCCTGTCCTTCAGGAACGAGGCGCGGAATCCGCCGTCTGGCAGGATCGGACCGAACGGGTCAACGCTCGCCTCTTTGCCGCCGGTGTGATAGAACGCGCCGGGGGCGTAGTTCTCGATCTGTGGCAGGTCCACGCCGAACATGCGCCGGAACACTTTCGCGAGGGGTTCGTAACCGTCGCGGTATTCATCCTGGAGAAAGGCGCGTAGTTCTTTGGCTGCCGGCGTGATCTGCTTCTCCATCTCGGCCATGACGTCATCAGAATAACCCGCGCGGGCGAGTGCATCGCGGTAGGCTTCCTGATCATGGAGCATGGTCAGAAAGATTCCCTCCGCCTCCGTGTGATCGAGCGTTTCGGCGGTGCCTTCGGTCACGCGCCGCAGCGACAGATTTCCTTTTCGGCTCTCGGGCGGCAGCGCTTCAAACTGCGCTGTGAGGGTGTCCACGTCAGCGGCAGAAAGTCCCAGGGCTTTTGCGTCCGCTTCTCCTGCGAGGATCTTCGCGAACGTCTCGACCGGGATTTCCTCTGTGCGCGCTGTGAACGGCTGCGCGGTGATTTGGATGGTCTGCTTGTGAGCCATTTCCCAGACTGCGTGCCGGGCTTTCCGTCCCTTCAATCCGGTCGCCCGGTGCATGGCATCCCGCCAGCGGTGCGTGAGCGCGACAATCTCATTCGTCCGCTGTGCGAATCCTTCGCGAACCATGCGCGACCACCGCAGCGCCAGAACGTGGTTCCGTCCAAAGAGAAGCTCCATCGTCTCGGTAAACGATTTGATCGACCATTGGCCGGATTTCAGAATGGAGAGCGCTTTGTCGGCGGCGTCCTTCTGCTTTTGAATGGCTCTGCGTGAAACTCCGCCCAGGGCTTTCACGGTGTCGCTGATGAGCCCCCGCACTTCCTCAAGGCGTGCTTCCTCCTGAATGCGCCAGCGATTGCGCCCGTTGTCGTAAACGTCCTGCAGCAGGTCCAGAGCGCGGGCAAGGTGCGCGGCGTTCTTCGTGTTGAGCGCCCCGAACATATCCAGCGTCTGCTCCTGCTCGAAGAGGTCAGCAGCGAGCGCGGGCGTGAGTTCGCCGGCGGCATCAAGCCGGGCGGTTTCTTCGTGAATCTCTGTCCGGCGTCCTTCGACTTCCTTTTCGTTCAGGCCGGCGACATTCGCCACGGCATCAAAGAACCGGTGCGCTTCGTGCCCGAGTTTCCCCCGGGGAGATTTGCCGCCCTCGCGTTTCGGTTCTGCTTTCTCGCGCAGGGCTTTGATTTCCTCAAGGAATGACTTCTTGAGCGAGTCCTCGAGGTGCTCGTCGAGAGCTTCAATCCGGCGCTGAATCTCCGCGGACATTCCGCGGTCACTGGTGAAACGTGCCAGCGTGACAAAGCCGCCGACCTTGGCGCGCACATCCGGCGGGAACGCCGCAAGGATGGCGTCGAGCACTCGGAGATTGCGGACCAACACGGCCCGGCCGTTCCAGTCTTTGCCCTG
>JANNVM010000126.1:0-13424 GCA_031414455.1 Verrucomicrobiota bacterium | reverse complement strand
TGCGTGCGGCTCAGCAGTTTCTCCGCGAAGTTGACGCTCTTGATGCCCATCTTCCCGATATTGACGAGAAAGTAGAACGCCCCCTTGGGCTCGACGACGCTGACCTGGCCGAGCTTGTTGAAGCGGTTCAGCATGTAGCCCCGGCGCAGGTCGAACTCCATGCGCATGTCCTCGATCACCTGCTGATCGCCCTGAAGGGCAGCGAGGGCACCCCACTGGGCGAACGTGGCCGGTGCACTCGTCGTGTGGCTTTGGATGGTATCAATGGCATCGGCGATTGCCTTCGGGGCGGCGGTATAACCGAGGCGCCATCCTGTCATGCTGTAGGCTTTGCTGAATCCGTTGACCACAATTGTCAGGTCTTTCAGCTCTTTGCTGAGGCTGGCGATGGAAATGTGAGGGGTTTCATCATAGACGAGCTTTTCGTAGATCTCATCGGAGAGAATGAGGATGTCCTCCGCGGCCGCGATTTCACCGATGGCTTCCAGTTCCTCCTTTGCATACACGGCACCCGTGGGATTGGACGGGCTGTTGAGGATGACGAGCTTGGTGGCCGGGCTCATGGCCTCTTCGAACTCCGCCGCTGTCATTTTCCAGCCGTTCTCCTGCTTCGTCTCTACGATGACCGGCGTCGCGCCGGCGATGCGCACCATGTCAGGATAACTGGTCCAGTAGGGCGCCGGGATGATGACTTCGTCGCCGGGGCCGCAGGTGGCGAGAATGGCGTTGAAGCAGGAATGTTTGGCACCGCAGTTTACGCTGACCTGTCCGGGAGTATATTCGAGACCATTGTCCACAAGGAGTTTGGCGCAAATGGCTTCGCGCAGTTCGGGAAGTCCCGCGGCTGCGGTGTACTTGGTTTTGCCGTCAGCGAGAGCCTTCACGCAGGCGTCTTTGATGTGCTGCGGCGTGTCCATGTCCGGCTCGCCGGCTCCGAAGCTGCAGACATCAATGCCCTCCTTCTTCATCTTCGCGGCCTGACTGGTGACAGCCAGGGTGATGGAGGGGGAGAGTTCGGCGATTTTGGAGGATACGAATTCCATGAGGTGAAGTGATAGGAAGGGGAGTCCGGCGGAGCGGGGCGCTATGAGACAAGGGGGCGCGCGGATTGTCAACCCGGCAGGGAAATTCACTCTGCACGCCGCTCCGGGAGGGCCGCGGCAGGCGCGAACGGGCTTCGCGCGCGGAATGCCTCATTCCTTACAACTCACGCGCCTGAATGGCCTCACTGATTTCCTTACCCTGACGGGGATCCGTTGCGGCCGTCGCAATAGAATCCAGGGGTTTTCCCCAACCGCCGCCGCCGGGGGTTTCCACGCGCAGAACATCGCCGGCCTGCACGGAGAGTTGGGCCGTGCCGGCCAGCGCCTTTTTCCGGCCTTTTCGGATCAGGAATTGTTTCCCGGCGGCACCATCCCCGCCGCCGTCCATTCCGAAGGGCGCCTGCTTGCGGTGCTCCGTGAGCAGAGAAACGCTGAGCGGGGCAAGAAAGCGGTAGCTGCGCACGATGCCATTGCCTCCAGGCCACTTCCCTGCGCCGCCGGAATTCCGGCGCAGACTGAACTCTTCGATGCGGACGGGATAACGGCGTTCGATGATTTCAGGGTCGGTAATGGCGGTGTTCGTCATGTGGGTGTGGACACCGGAGAGTCCGGGATAACCAGGGCCGGCCCCGGCACCGCCGCCGATGGTTTCATAGTGCCCGAAAGTGTCATTGCCGAAAATGACATTGTTCATGGTGCCCTGGCTGCATGCTTCCAGCCGCAATGCGCGGAGCAGCGTGTCCACGAGGCGCTGACTGGTTTCCACATTGCCGCCGACGACTGCGGGCGACTGCTGCGGGTCGGCGGGGAAGCGCGGCTGGAGGATGCCCTCCGGGACGATGAGATCCACGGCTTCGAAGAGGCCCTCATTGAGAGGAATCGGTTCGCCGGTCCAGAGTCGGAGCACATAAAGCACGGCGCTGCGCACGATGGCGGTGGTGGCATTGCGATTACCCGAATGGACGGATCCGGAGCCGGTAAAATCAATGGTGAGGCGCTCGCCATTGTGAATAAGCCGGACGGTGAGCGGCGTGCCATCGTCGAGGTGTTCGGTGGCGGAGAGATCGAATTCGCCGGCTTTTACCAGTCGGCGGGCAAAGGCGTCACGCGCCCGCGCCGTCAGGCCGGCGAGGCGGGCGGCGACTTCGGACTCTCCACTGGACTCACACATGGCGAGCAATGCGCGGGCTCCGTGGCGTGCGGCCGCGAGTTGAGCCCGGAGGTCCGCAAGGTTGTCACTGATCGCGCGGGTTGGCCACTGGCCGCCGGTGAGCAGCGCGACGATCGCATTCTCACAAAGCACACCGGCGCGGACGAGGTGCATGGGCGGAATAACGACACCCTCTTCGGCGAGACACCTGGCATTCGCCGGCATGGAGCCGGGTGTGATGCCGCCGATCTCCGCGTGGTGCGCACGGTTTGCGGTCCATGCGAGCAGGGTGCCGGATTTTCCGAAAACCGGGCACATTACCGTGACATCGGGGAGGTGCGAACCACCGAAGGCAGGATCGTTAGTGACGAGCACATCGCCCGGCTGCGGCTGGAGCACGGCGGCGACCTGGCGCACGCATTCGCCCAGCGCTCCGAGGTGCACGGGAATGTGCGGCGCGTTCATTACGAGCCGGCCGCCGGCATCGAGCAGCGCGCAGGAGTAATCGAGCCGCTCCTTTACGTTTGTCGAGATCGCGGTGCGGCGCAGCAGGGAGCCCATCGCATCCACCATGCCCTGAAAGCGGCAGCGGAAGAGTTCGGCACCGGCGGCGGCAGCGATGTCTGCGCCGGGCGGGGCCGCGGCCGTGTGTGTTAGTCTCCATGTGCCGCGCCGGCCCTGTATGGCCTGCCATCCGGGCTCTATGACGAGCGTGCTGAAGGCATCCTGAACGAGCGCCGGGCCTGGTGTGAAACCCGCCGCGGTGGAAAAATCCTCCTTTGGCTGATCGGGTGGAGGGATGGAGGCGATGGCCCGCAAACTAACGAGTTCGATGACGGCATCCGCGGGCAATTCGTAGCCATAGAGCGACGCGTGCTCGTTGCGGTAGGCGTCGGCCACCGTTGCCGGGTCGGTGAATTCAATTGCCAGCGCCGTGTTCTGACCGAGCAGGCGGACTTCCGCGATGCGGCGGCAAACCGCCCCGCGATGCGATCCGAGTTTGATGACTGCCCCGGTCTCCAGTTCCGCGATGATCGCGGCAATATTCACTTCTCCCGCCGGCTGGAGGATCTGCCGGAGGGCGAACTGCTCGACCGCGGCATGGAGCAGGCCGGAGGCACTGAGCAGGCCGGCGTCCCGTCCGACGTAAATTTCCCGGATGCCCAATTGTTCCGCGATGGCGCAGGCGTGTTGCGGTCCGGCTCCGCCGAAGGCGATGAGCGCATATTCCGCCGGATCGCAGCCGTCCCGTACGGAAATGGTCCGTACGGCCTCGACCATTCGGCTGACGGCGATTTCAAGCAGGCCGCGGAGCAGGGGCTCGTCGCCGTCCGGCACCGGCAGGCCCTCCTCCGCCATTTTCGCCTTTAACTCCGCGAGCCGGGCGTGCGCCGGAGCGGCGTTCAGAGGAATGCCGGCCTGCTCCGGATCAAGGCGGCCCAGCAGGAGATTCACATCCGTAAGCGTTAGCGGGCCGCCCCGGTCATAGCAGGCCGGTCCGGGGTCGGCACCGGCGCTGCGGGGCCCGACGGTGAGTCCTCCGGCAGTGACATCGCAGATGCTCCCTCCGCCTGCGGCCACCGTCTCAATGCGGAGCGACGGCGCCAGTATCACCGCCCGCCCGTGGTGCTGTTCAAACTGATAGGCAAATTCTCCGTCCCACCGGGCCACGTCAGTGCTGGTGCCGCCCATATCGAGCGTCAGGACTTTTTTCAGGCCGCAGGCCTTCGCCAGCACTGCGCAGCCGCGCACACCGCCGGCCGGGCCACTCAGCAGGCTGTCTTTCGGGTGAAAATGCTGCGGCTCCTCCAATGATCCGGCACTGTTCATTAAGTGAAACCTTTCTACCCGCCGTTCAAGTGGTCCGCGCACCGCCTGCACGAACGAATCAATCACCGGTGCCAGGACGGCATTCACGATCGCCGTCTGGGTCCGTGGCAGCAGCCGGATAACCGGCGCGAGTTCACTGCTCAGCGAAAGGCTGGTGAAACCCGCGCGACGCAGCACGCCGGCCAGCGCCAGCTCGTGCGCGGGATTCACATCGCTGTGCATGAGCGCCACGGCAGCGCTCTTAATGCCGTCGCTGACCAGTTTTTCGGCGGTGACGAGCAGTGCCGCCTCGTCCAGTTCGTGCAACTGGTGGCCTTGAGCATCCATGCGCGCCGTCACTTCGACCGTCTGCGAGTGCAGCGCGGGATCCCGCGTGTGACCGAGAGCAAACAAATCCGTGCGCCGTTGATCACCGATCTCCGGCAAGTCCGCAAAGCCTGCGGTAATGAACAGGGCTGTCCGCGCGCCGGTGCCTTCCAGCAGCGCATTGGTGGCGAGAGTGGTCGCGAGCCGGAATTCGACGTTAGGGAAATCCCCGCGCAGTGGTGTCAGGGTGAGCAGTCGCGCGCCCACCACCGGCGCAGGCTCGCCGGTTAGCAGGTCCACCGCCGTCCCCGGCTGCCACGCTTCCGGCATGGGCTCACGAAAGGTCAGCACACCCTCCTCCGACGAGTGTGAAACCGCCAAACCGCTTCCTCCTCCTTCACATTTCCAGCCTCGAAAGAAATCTTCCGGCCATTCACCCTCCGGCGGACGCACCATCAGCGTTTGGGCACCGATGCGCTGTTCCACCGCGACTCGCAGCACGCCGCGCGAGAGCACCTTGCACCGTTTCACCCGGCCCATGGGATCCCGGGCAAGGCAATCGGTGAATGTTCCACCGCGGTCTGCGGCGATCAGCCAGGGATTCATCGCCCGGTTCGGGGATTACTGCAGCGTTTCCAGCCAGCCCATTTCCACGAGGGAGTCGTTGTACACTTCATTGACCTCCTTGGGATAAATACGCTTTGCCGACTCCAGCCACTCGTTGGCACCCTCTTTGTTTTCCTTGATGAACAACTTCACGGCATTGCCGTAATAAAACGCGGGTGAGTCGGCGTCATACTGATCGAATGTTTTCAGAATCTGATCGGCTTCGGAATCCTTCTTCTGCTGGAGATTGCAGATCATGATTTTGAAATTGATCAGCGCGTCGCTGCCGGTGCCGGGTTTGCCCGGATCCTTGAGCAACTTCTGGAAACTATCCCGCGCGGCGTCCCACTTTTTGGTGACGAAGTCGAGTTCGGCCATGTTGAATTTCGGGTGAAACGCCTCGGCTTCGAGGTTTTTGGCCAGTTCGAGCGCTTTGGCAAAATGCACCCGTGCTTTGTCGAAGTTCCTCATCCGGGTGAAGACGGCACCGCGCAGGTTTTCGATATAGTGATTGTTACCCACGGCGATTTCGAGTTCGCCGAGGCGTTCCAGCGCCTCCTGCCAGCGCACTCCACGGAGGTAATTGGAAACCTCGCCCATGCCGGCAACGAGCGTGCGTTTCTGTTCGTCACTCAGTTTCTCAAGACCGGGCAAATTCGCGGGTGCCTCCGGACCGGCGGGGACATCAGGCAGGTCCGCCTTTTTGACATCGCTCTCGATCTTCACTTTGGGCTCATCGCCGGCAGTCGGATCCTTCAGTTCGATTTTTTCGCTGGCGGCCGGAGCGGGCTGCTGGGCAAAAAGCAGAGGACTCAGAACGAGCGACAGACCGGTGGAGAGAAGCGGGAGTGTTTTCATGGGAAAGGTGGGGCGTGGTAGCGGGGCCGGAAGGAATCCACTTTCAGCAGGATGTCAAAGATTCCGGCGGGCGGGCTGACGATAGCCCCGGCACCGGATCTTGCGTTCAATTTCTCCGACAGGCCCGGGCGCTCTACCGGTTTTTCGCCGCCGGGCTGGACTGGCTGCCGCGGTTCTTCAGACCGTTGAGCAGTGCCTTCCGGTACTTCTGGATGCCGCCGGAGATCGCGTCCGCGAGGAGTTCCCGGAACTCCGGCTTGTGGATGCGGGCTCCCTCCGTGGCATTGCTGACAAATCCGCCCTCCACGAGAATTGCAGGCCTTTGAATGCCGGCGGCCAGCACGTCGAAACGGTGGCGCTTCACTCCCCGGTCCACGCTGCGCAGCCGGTAAAGGCAGTTGGCATGGACGGCGGTCGCCAGCGCGATGTTTTCCGAGTCCCGCTCATTACCCCTGCGACCGATCATGTCCGATTGTTTGAGCGCCTTGTCCGTGTTGGCTGTGCCCTGCGGCGCGAGGGCAAAGGTCTCAAATCCGTGCGCCGCGGGCGTGTAGGCATTGTAGTGAAGACTGACAAAGATGGATTTCGGGGTGGTGTTGGCGATCTCCACACGGCGGGGGCGGCTGATGAAAACATCCGTGCTTCGTGTCAGCACCACCTTGTAGCCGAGCGACTCCATTTTCCGTTTTAGCCGGAATGCCGTATCCAGCGCATAGTTTTTTTCCTGACCGAGCGCCCCCACCGCGCCGCTGTCCTCCCCTCCGTGGCCGGGATCAATTACCACGGTGTCGAAAATGACCGCGTTTTGAATATGGGAGGGCTTGATAATGGGATCTATCAGTTTGGAAAGATCCATGCGCGAGACGTAGAGTTTGCCGTCCCTTTCCAGCACTGGGAACGAGAGGCAGAACTTCACATTGTTGATGTATATGTCGTCCGTGCCGGTCGTCCAGCGCATCACCAGTTGGGTGGAGCGGAACCAGAGATGCCGTCCTTCCCGCTGCAACCGGGGGAAGCCGTAGAATTTCTGGATGTCCGCTGCGGAAACGTAGTCGCGTCCGTCGTAAGTGAGGAGTTTCCATTCGAAACCCATCAGCACCGGCGCCGTGCAGGCAAGCGCCGCGGGTGCAAGGAGACGGATTAGCGCCTCACGGCGCGTCAGCGTGCCGGTAGAAATGGACTCGGGGAAAGGCATGGTGGGGCAATTGGACAATGGACGGTCCTCAACCGTTCGAGCACCGCAGGGCTCCGGGCGAGGGAGCGGCAGAATAGGAGCCGCTCTTCATTTGGCAACTGTGGCGCGCAGGGAATTCTGGCGGGATTTCCGGGGCGGGCGACCAGGCAAAACACCGGAAATGAGGAGAATGCAGGAGGCTTGCCGCGGAACAGGTTCTCCGTCAGCATCCGCGTAATGAGAGAAATTCTGGCTGCGAGTCTTTTTGCCATCCCGTGTGCCGCCGGCGCAGGATGGGAGCAACTCCCTGACTTGCCGGAGCCCCCGGGTGTCGCTGCGCCCTTCGCCGGCGTGAGCGGAGGCGCGCTCATCGTCGCAGGCGGCGCGAACTTTCCTGACAAGATGCCGTGGGAGGGCGGGAAGAAGATCTGGCATGACACGGTGTGGTTGCTCGACAAACCTGACGGCGCGTGGCGCGAGGCGGGGAAACTACCGCGGGCGCTGGCCTACGGTGTAGCGGTCTCTGTGCCGGGCGCTGTCCTCTGCATCGGAGGCAGCGACGCGGAACGGCACTATGCCGAGGTCCTTTCGCTGGTCTGGCAGGATGGAAAACTCGAAGCGAAAACCGAAGCCGTTCCCGGCCCGGTGCCTGTTCCCCTCGCGAATGCCGCCGGTGCCGTTGACGAAAACGAAAATGTTTACGTGGCCTGCGGCAGCACTGAGCCCGGGGAAAAGCGGGCGTCGAACCGCGTGTTCTGCGCCGGATGGCGTGCTAAAGTTGTGCAGTGGCGCGAACTCCAGCCACTTCCCGCTGAGCCGCGCATCCTGCCGGTGGCGGCGGCCCGGGGCGACACGTTCTACCTGTTCGGCGGTGCGGCACTTGAGGTTAGGGATGGGAAATCCTCCCGCCGTTATCTGCGAGATGCCTGGCGCTACACGGAGGCGGACGGATGGAAGCGCCTCGCTGACATGCCGAAGGCTTGCGTCGCCGCGGCATCGCCTGCACCGGTTACCGGCGGGAAGGTTCTCCTCATCGCCGGCGATGACGGGTCGCTCGCAGGCTTCGCGCCGGTGGAGAGGCATCCCGGGTTTCCCAAAACCATGCTCCGCTACGATATCGCCACCAACTCCTGGGCCGCCCACGCCGATGTTCCCGCGCCGCGCGCCACGGTGCCGTGTGTGGAATGGCAGGGCGGCTTTGTTATTCCGAGCGGCGAGGTGAGGCCGGGTGTGCGCTCGCCGGAGGTGTGGTCGCTTCGTGGGGACGGAGGGACGGAGGGACGGAGAGACGGAGGGACGGAGAGACGGAGGGACGGAGAGACGGAGGGACGGAGGGACGGAAAGACAGAGGGACAGAGGGACAGAGGGACAGAGGGCAGGGGAGCAAAAAACAAAAACTGAATGAGCGCCGACTTTCCCTCCCTTCCTCGGTCCGGCAGTCTCGCCAGAACGGCATGGTTGACCGTTGCGCTCCTCCTGCCGGTGGCGCTGCTGAACTATCTCGACAGGCAAATGCTGGCTTCGATGAAGGCATCCGTCATGGGCGACATTACGGACATCGGCAGCGACGCCAACTGGGGGCGGATGCTGGGGCAGTTCAAATGGGTGTATGCCTTTCTCAGTCCCATCGGCGGCTACATCGCCGACCGCTTCAGCCGGCGATACACCATTTGTGCGAGCCTCTTCGCATGGTCGTGCATCACATGGATCACCGGGCACGTGACGACTTACGACGGGCTGCTGTGGACGCGCTCGCTCATGGGACTCAGCGAAGCATTTTATATTCCCGCGGCGCTCGCGCTCATCACCGATTATCACCTTGGAGCCACGCGGTCCCGCGCCGTGGGCATGCACCAGATGGCGATCTATGTTGGCGTCATTGTGGGCGGATTTAGCGGGCACGTGGCAGAGGCAGAATCACTCGGCTGGCGGTTCGCCTTCGATGCCTGCGGCCTCGCCGGCGTGCTCTATGCCATTCCGCTGTTCCTGCTGCTGCGCGATGCCCCGAAAACTCCGGACGCACTCAAAGGTGCAACCGGTTCACCGATGAAGGCGGTCACGGAACTGCTGACAAACATTTCTTTCATCCTGCTTGTCCTGTATTTTACACTGCCGGCGCTGGCGGGCTGGGTGGTGCGCGACTGGATGCCCGCGATTCTTCGCGATGAGTTTGCTCTGAAACAAGGCGAGGCCGGCGTGTGGGCCACGCTGCCATGGCAGTGCGCGGCCATTGTCGGCGCCGGTATCGGCGGGTGGCTGGCGGACCGCTGGATGCGGCATTCGGTGCGCGGGCGGATCAATGTCAGCGCCATCGGCATGGCCCTGTTGATCCCGGCCATCGCGGGAATGGGCAATGCCGGCTCGCTCACCATGGCGGTGACATTCCTGATTCTGTTTGGCTTCGGCTGGGGATTTTTCGACGGCAACAACATGCCGATACTTTCGCAAATCGCGCGGCCCCAACTGCGCGCCACCGGCTACGGCATCATGAACTTCGTGAGTATCAGTGCCGGCGGGCTGGCCGATTGGGGATTCGGCATTCTGCGCGACCGCAAGGTGCCAATCAGCCAAACCTTCACCGTTTTCGCTCTCCTTGCTTTGGTCTCGCTGGTGCTGGTGCTTCTCATCAAGCCGCGCAACGGCTCTGCCGATTTCTGATTTCATGACCTCCACCCATCCTCTCCACGGTCTCGTCACTGCCACCCACACGCCATTCCATGGTGATGGCTCGCTGAATCCTGCCGCCATCGAAAAGCAGGCGGCGCACCTTTTGCTGAACGATGTCCACACCGTCTTCATCGGCGGCAGTACGGGCGAGAGCAGTTCGCTGACGCTGGACGAACGCCGCGCTCTGGCGCTGCGGTGGAGTGAAGTCGTGCGCGGCACGGCGCTGCGCATGGTGGTGCATGTCGGATCGAACTGCCTCGCCGACTCCCGTGTGCTCGCCGCGCAGGCGCAGGAACTGGGAGCCGCCGCCATCTCCGCGCTCGCTCCATCGTATTTCAAACCGCGGTCACTGGAGGTGCTCATCGCGTGCTGCGCTGACATCGCCTCCGCCGCGCCGGAGACACCGTTCTATTATTATGACATCCCGTCCATGACCGGTGTTTCGTTCTCCATGCCGGACTTTCTGGAGCAGGCGCCGGACCGCATTCCAACCCTGAAGGGGCTGAAATTCACAAACCCTGATCTCATGGCCTATCAGTTCTGCCTGCGCGCGGATGGCGGGCGCTGGGATCTCCCCTTCGGAGTGGATGAACACTTGCTCGGTGCGCTGGCGATCGGTGCGAAAGGCGCGGTCGGCAGCGGATTCAACTTCGCAGCACCGGTCTATATCCGGCTGCTTGACGCCTTTGCCCGCGGTGATCTGGCGGCGGCGCGAGAGGAGCAGTTCCGCGGCGTGCAGATCATCCGCCTGTTCTCCAGCCTCGGCTACATGGCGGCGGCGAAGGCCACGATGGGAATACTGGGCGTGGAAGTCGGTCCCGCGCGGCTTCCCAATTCGAACCTCACTCCGAATCAGGTCACCCAACTGCGCAGTGAACTGGAAACGATGGGCTTCTTCGACTGGATCAAATTCTAAACTGACATCACGCATGAAACAAATTTTCACACTGCTGCTTGCCACCGCGAGCCTCACAGCCGCCGAACCGGAATTCTCCGATGTCTTCAAAGCTAAGACGGAAGGCTACTCTTCGATTCGTATTCCGTCGGTGATCGTTACCAAAACCGGCAGCGTCCTCGCATTCGCGGAGGGCCGGCAGCGCCCGACAGACCAGGCGGAGAATGACATCGTAATGAAGCGCAGCATCGACGGCGGCAAAACATGGTCGCCGCTCAGGGTGCTTCATGACGACGGAGCGCATTCGCTCAACAATCCCACGGTGGTGCAGGAGCAGCAGAGCGGACGCGTCTTCCTTTGGTATCAGCGAATCCCGGCCCACCTGAAGGAGCACGACCAGAAGATCGCCACCGGCCTCGCAGGCCCTGACATCTATCGGAACTTCATCCTCACCTCCGATGACGACGGTGTCACGTGGGCCGCGCCGCAGGATGTGACGGCGACGACGAAGCGCCCTGAACGCGCCACGACCATCGCCAGCGGCCCTGGCACCGGCATTCAACTCACCCGCGGGCCTCACAAGGGCCGGCTCATCATTCCGTTCAACGAAGGCCCCTACGGGGTCTGGCAAAACTACGCCGTCTTCAGCGATGATGCCGGCAAGACATGGACCTGCGGCGACGACGTGCCCGGCGCGCTGCTGCCGAACGGCAAGAGCTGGATCAACGAAGTCCAGATGGCGGAACGCAGCGACGGCAGCGTGTTCCTCGACACCCGCCAGTTTGGTGGAGCGAAAGTGCGCAAGACTTCGCGAAGCAATGACGGCGGCAAAACATGGTCCCCCGCCGCGGAGGTGCCGCAACTAACAGACCCCAGTTGCATGGCCGGTCTGTTGCGCTACTCATTCGACGACGCCTCCGGCAAAGGCCGCCTGCTCCACACCGGGCCTGACAGTACAAAACGCGATCATGGCACCGTCTGGCTCAGCACCGACGACGGAGCGGCCTGGCCGGTGAAGCGGGAACTGTGGGCCGGAGGATTTGCCTACAGCGTTCCGGCGCGACTCGCTGACGGTTCCGTCGGAGTCTTGTTTGAGGCGGATCATTACGCGGCGATCAAGTTCGCCCGCTTTGCCATGGAGTGGGTTTCAGAAAAACCATGACAGATTGAGTGACGCTGTCAGCCGTGCGCAGCTTGCGGCTTCGTATCGCGCCGCTCTGCTGGAGGATGTGATTCCCTTCTCGCCGGGGCACGGAATGGATCGCGATCACGGCGGTATCATGACGTGCCTGGATGGCGACGGCTCGCTTCTCGACACCGATAAGAGTGTATGGTTTCAGGGCAGGGCAGGCTGGATGTTCGCCACACTTTATAACACTGTCGAGCGTCGCCCGGAGTGGCTGGAGGCTGCGCGGTCATGCGTGGAGTTCTCGCGGCGGCATTGTCATTCACCGGACGGGAAGATGTGGTTCACCGTCACGCGCGAAGGAGCGCCGCTGCGGATGCGGCGCTACGTCTTCAGCGAGGCATTCGCGGCGATCAGTGATGCGGCCTTTGCGAAGGCTTCCGGTGACGGAAGGGCAGGGGACGACGCGTTGAAGGCCTGGGCGGTTTACCTCCGCTGCAGTTTTGAGGCGGCGTGATGGAACCGAAGTTTGAAGCAACGCGCCCGGTGAAAGGAATCGGGGCACTGATGATCGGCATGGTGACAGCGCAGGAATTGCATGCGAATCCCGGTAACGTGAAGTCCGGCAGCCGGACGTGCAGCGAGTGGATTGATAGGTTCATCGCAGAAATTGAGCGCGATTTCCTCAAGCCGGAGCACGCGGCGCTGCTGGAAGTTGTTGCGCCGGACGGAGCCGTTCTCGATCATCTTGACGGGCGTTCGTTGAATCCGGGGCACGCCATCGAGTGCGCGTGGTTCATCATGCACGAGGGCCGGTTGCGCGGGGACCGCCGGCTCATCGCGCTCGGCACGCGGATTCTCGACTGGATGTGGACGCTGGGCTGGGACGCAGCGCACGGCGGCTTGCTCTATTTTACCGGTCTCCACGGCAAACCGGTGCAGGAATACTGGCACGACATGAAATTCTGGTGGCCGCACTGTGAGGCGGTCATCGCTACCCTGCTGGCATGGAAACTCACCAGTTTGAGGGCGCATCTGGTGCGGCGGGCTGGGGAACCGCAGGGTGGCCCGGAGGAACGCCGCCAGCCGCGTGCCGGCCCGGGCCTGCTGCGCGGTATCTGCCCGGCACTCCAGGGGCGCGCACGATCCTTGCCGCCGCTGCCCATCCCGGATATAAGACGCCTATGTCCCTCCCCTGGTTCCCGCTCCTTTTTCTCACCGCCGTTTTCACTGCGCGGGCGCAGCAGGTGTTCATCAATGAGTTCCACTACGACAACTCCGGCCCCGATACAGACGAGGGAATCGAAATCGCGGGTCCGGCGGGCACGGCGCTGAGTGATTACGATGTGGTGCTCTACAACGGGAACGGTGGGGCGGAGTACGGAAGACTGAGGCTGTCGGGATTCATCCCCAACCAGAGCGGTGGTGCGGGGGCGGTGTGGTTCAATCTGGCGGTGGGAATCCAGAACGATGGCCCTGACGGGATGGTGCTCTATCACCGGGCGACGGCCACGGTGGTGCAGCGGATCAGTTATGAAGGGAGCTTCACCGCCGTGGGCGGCGTGGCCGCCGGCATGGTGCTGCCGAACATCGGGGTGGCGGAAACCGGCAGTTCGCCGGCGACTCAATCGCTGCAACTCACCGGCACGGGGACGGCGGTGACGAACTTCACGTGGGCGGGCCCGCGTTCGCAGAGCCGGGGTTCGCTGAATGCGGGCCAGACCTTCACGGCGACCCCGGTGCGCAGTGCGGCGCTGGCGGTTTTGCCG
>JANNVM010000125.1:0-1836 GCA_031414455.1 Verrucomicrobiota bacterium | reverse complement strand
ATCATCACCGGCCTCGACGCCAAGGACGGCAAACTTTACGTCAGCAATTTCTCGGATGAGAAAATTCAGGTGTTTGACATCGCGACGATGACCGAAGTCCGGAGCTGGCCCTGCCCCAAGCCCACGCGGCTGACCGTTGATCGTGCAGGGAATGTCTGGGTGATTCGCTGGGATGCGGCCAGCACTCAAAAGCCGCACGAAGGCTCGGTTTGGTGGGGTGACAAGATTTCGTCGTTCTCCTCAACCGGCACGCCGGGGCCGGAGATCACTGACTTCGAGAAACCGCTGGCCGTTGCGGTGAACAACAGCGGCCAGTTGCTGGTCGGTGGACTGAACCCGCATTCGCAGATTTGGAATTACAGCATCAATGGAGCACCTTCCAAAGTCGGAACGTTCGGTGCCGACGGGGGAATCTTTTCAGGAACGGCGGGCGCATTTGCGGACTCTCCCAAGTTGCATTGGATCAAAGCCATCGCGGTCGATGCCAACGACAACATCTACACGGGGTGCACCTATGGAACATTTTGGGGCAACTGCGTCGAGAAGTGGAACTCAAGTGGCGCTCTGCAATGGCGGCTGTTTGCCGGCACCTCGCTTGATAGCGCGGGCCTTGACCCGGAGAACGACACCGAGGTCTATTCGAAATACCACCATTACTCGTTGGACTATTCCAGGACTGCGCCCGGAACCGAATGGTCCCTGAAAGGTTTCACGGTGAACCGGTTCAAATACCCAAACGATCCGCGGATTGATCAGAACTCCGATGTGAGTTCGCGGGCTTTGGGAGCCGGGGCGTGGCGGATCGGGGGGAAACTGTTCGTCGGGCGCAGTAGTCAGGAGGGCTACCGGTTTGAACTGTACCGTCAGGAAACGGGAACCGATGGCGAAGTGCTGGTGCCTTCATTTCGTATGGGAGCCGGTGGAGACAAGAGCAACCACTTTTACGACCCGCAAACCAAAACGTGGACTCACAAGCCCAAGAAGGACGGCATCTACAACCAATATTGGAACATCGCGAAGAACGGTGACCTGTTCACGATTGGTGATCCGCAAACGATCATTCATTACAAGTTCGGTCGCTTGGACGCCCACAGCAATCCGATCTGGGATGCTTCCAATGCGACCGCTTCCGTCGTGTCCGAATTCAAGCCGGCGCGCCGGTTGGCCTACGATTCCGATACGGATGTTATGTATATGGCGGGCGACGTCAAAGACCAGAACTGGGGAGCATTCCTGCGGGTTAAGAAGTTTCTGAACTGGTCCACCGGCAATCGCACTTCCAGCTACACGGCCGAGTTGCCCTATCAGGATAAGGAGTATGCCGGAAACAGCAACTACGGCGGGGCGCAGCCCGCCTCATTCTCTGTGGCCGGTGACTACATCTTCGTTCTCTACGGAATTGGACATGTGCGCATCTTGAACAAATCCGACGGAAGCCTGGTCGGTACACTGCGACAAAACGTGAACGGCTGGAAAGGCAGCGACGGTCAGGTCGATGCCGCGTACGGGATGACCGTGACCCTGCGGAAAAACGGGGAGTATGTCATCCTGTTCGAAAACGCCGCATGGGCGAACATCCAGATGTACCGCTGGTGCCCGGGCGGCATGTGCGCTCCCGCTTCAACGGGACCGGGCAGGCTGGACAAAGCAGCAGATCGCACCGCTGGTGCCGGTTCAACGCAGCCGGTGCCAAAGTGACCGGTGTCCACCAGTGTGCCACTTACGGTATAGCCCGTCGTTTTGATCGGCCTGTGATTCTTGCCCGCTGGCTCAATGGACGCGGAGTCCGGCGGGCGGGTGAAGGTCGACGTCCTGAAAGGAGCGGAGCCTTTTATC
>JANNVM010000124.1:0-2565 GCA_031414455.1 Verrucomicrobiota bacterium | reverse complement strand
CATCGGCGCAGTGCCTGTGGGCGTGACATTCATCATCGTCGCCATCATCATTCTGAACACATGACAACGCGGCCTAACCATGCGCTGCAGCGAACCCGGCCATCGCGCTCCGGTTGCAATCCACGCGCCTCGCGTGCCGGGTCGCTGAGCTTGGGTCGTTGATATGGCTGATTCCTGTCAAGCGAGCAGTTCTCCTGCGCTCCGGAAATTTTATTTTTCTTCCGGCTGCGCGTCACCGCGGCTTTTCTGAGTCAGAGGCAGGCACGCTTTGTTCCTGCGGCTATCAATGCTGAGATGCGTGAGTCCACTCGCGAAGCTTGCGCTCCTCGAAGTTATCAACAGGTCATGGTCCGACGCGGCGTCTGTCTGAGTCTAGGCACGAGGGTCGGATTGATTACCGCCTCAAACGACCATCCAGAGTCACGCCTGACCGGGTCCCTGCCCCTGGTTCAGAAAATTCTCGCGGGCTTTGTCCTCATCCTTCCTTTCTTTTTTCTTTTCTTAAAAGCGGTCTTGGTTTTTTTCTTCTTCCCGCCCGCCGGCGGAAATGCTTCTCACGACTTCGGCGTGCTGGGTTGGAGCGGGCGCGGCGGGACCATCCGTCCGATGGCCCAGATGAACCCGGCCAGTTCGCGGCCCAGCGCCGCCGCCGCCACCGTGGACTTCTTGTGCCGCACGCGGGTCAGATGTTTGTAGCGCGCGTGCAGCCGGGTCTGGGCGTTCCACGCCGCGTCGAGCACAGCCTGGGGCAAGCCTGCCTGCCGGGCCAGCACGGTGCGGCTGATCCGTGCGGGCGTCCGGTAGTTCCACGCCGCCTCGATGAGCGCGCGCCGGGCGAAGCCGTTGCCCAGCTTGGTCAGCCCGCCCTGCTTGCGATCCCGGCCGGTGGTGTCCTCGCTCGGCACCAGGCCGAGGTAACTCATGAGCTGGCCGGCCGTGGCAAAGCGGTGCAAGTCGCCCAGCTCGGCCACGAGGATGCTCGCGGTCAGCAGGGCCACGCCGCGCAAACTCATCAGCGCCTGCACCACCGGCTCCCAGCGCCAGCCCGCCACCACCGAGGGCAGTTGCTTTTCATACCGCACGAGCCGCGCGCCCGCTTCGCTGATCACGTTGACCATCTCCTGGAAGAGGAACTGTTGCTCGGCGAAGAGCAGCTTGACCGTGGCCAGAAAGCGCAGGTGCTTCGGGGTCCACGACGTGGTGCCCGCGTAACGGAGGTTCTGCCGGAGCAAAAACATCTTGAGCTGCTGGCGGGCCCGATGTTGTTGCCGCACCACCTGGTAACGCGCGCGTAACAGATCGCGCACCGCCTCGTCCTGCGGGTCGGGCACGTGGATCGCCGTGAGTTCGCCCGCGCGATAGAGGCGCGCGAGTTGATCCGCGTCGCGCCGGTCGGTCTTGATCCGGTCACCCGGTTTGCGCGGGATCTTGGAGGGCGCGACCACGAGGCAGCCGTGGCCGTGCGCGCGCAGGAACCGGCAGAGCGGAAAGCCCGTTGGCCCGGCCTCGTAAGCGAAACGCAGTTCCGTGCCGGGATGGGCGGCCTGCAACTTCCTGGCGAGCTTGAGCACATCATCGTGCGTGCCGCCGAGCACGCCGTAACGCCGCACCTCCGTCGAGTCCGAGGGTGCGAGGCTCACGGCGATGGAGTCCTTGTGCACATCCAGCCCGATGAAGAGCACGGGACCGGAGGCCGTGGCAGCGGGCCGGCCGAGGCGGGCCTCGACCGTGGCGGCGATGGCGGGGTCTGCGTGCCCGGGGTTGGGGGCGCTGGGCGCCGGGTCGGGCGCGGCGGTGGTGGCGGGCGGAGTGCGCTGAACCTTTTGCCGCCGGTCTGTTTGCGGCTCGACTGTTTTCGGGTCGCGGAGTAGGTAGGTCTTCATGGTGTCTGCTTTTACCTTCACTGGGGTCTGGGGCGTGCGTCCCACCACCGGTGGCTCGGCGCCGCTCCCGCGGCGCAACCCACGCTTACCCCGGAGAGCAGGCACCCGCTTCACTGGCATCGCCAGCCATACTGTCTAGGCGGCATTCGCACGTCATGGACATTCGCATCATCAGCACTCCTCCGGGCGAAGCGCCGGAGCACGTAAGAGCGGCTTGGATTGGACTCACTCTTCCTGCTGCTGCTTCTGGCCCACGAACGATTCAGACGGTCGGAGTGCTGTCGCGCCCGAAGACATGGTTCGGTATGTTGATCGCTCGGATTCTCGGCAGGACACAGCAGGCGAGAGGCTACATCGTGGATGCACATCGAGCGGTTGAGATTCTTGCCACTCGTTCACCCGATGCCGCGAAGTGGTGGCGAGAGAGCGCCGCACGTTCAGTTCAGCCGGGGCAGTATTTCCTCTTTCACGCGGAAGTTTGTCAGGAGATGACACCATGACGGCTCCTGAATAACAGACCGTATAAGTTGTTAAGCTGGAACGAGGGTCATGTTGAGAGCTTTGGCCTGGTTTTGGAGGTTTCTCAGGCGGCGGGCCTGACTGGCGGGGGTGAGGGCAAAGGCTTTGGCCTCATCATAGGGCTGCCCGCTGACGATCATCGCCCAGATGATCCGCGCCAGTT
>JANNVM010000123.1:0-10969 GCA_031414455.1 Verrucomicrobiota bacterium | reverse complement strand
TCCATTTTACGTTCCCGCTCCAGGCTATCAATTCAACCGGTGGAGAATTCCGGGGGCCTGAAGGCGGTGTGGTGCCGGTCACCGACCCGCTCGCCAAAGCAGTGTTTCAGGAGTTGGGCGCGGTCTGGCCCCGGTCGCTGGCTTTTTCGGAGTTGGCAATGAGAGTCAGCACGCGTGCCGGGAAGGCGGCATCCGCACTGAGCCAGTGGCTTTTGAGCCAGTACGCCACCTCCCGGGCGATCGAATTCCAGATGCACCCGTCCACCTTCCTGACCACGGTTTCCGCGTTTCCCGCGACGACCGCGCTCGCCCGCTGGCAGGCGGCTCACGGCACCCGGATCACCAATGCGCGCCACGAAAACGTGCTCCCCGGGCTGGAAGAGCGGGAATTGCTCACCAAACTCGACGGCACCCGCCCCCTGTCCTCCCTCACGGCGGAATGCCCGGCGGCAGAAAGCATGCTCACCCGTTTCGCCGCCGCGGCATTGCTCGTTGGATAGACCGCGGGTCCACACCGAACAACTCTTTCCCTTGCCGTCGCGTTCTGATTGCCGCTCCGTGCGGCCATGAAGAAAACGAAAGTGGCCGTCCTCGGTGCCAGTGGCTATTCCGGCATCGAACTCCTGCGCATTCTCCTGCGGCATCCTGCGGCAGAATTAGTGTGCGTGACGTCGCGTCAGGCGGCGGGGAAAAGTATCGCGGCCGTGTTTCCCCGGTTCCATGCGGTGGGCGTGGCGGATGCGCTGCACTTCATCGCGCCGGATGCCGATGCCATCGCGGCGACGGGCGCGGAAGTAGCGTTTCTCGCGCTGCCGCACGGCGTGGCGCATGAGTATGCCATCGGCCTGCTGGAGCGCGGCATTCGCGTGATTGATCTCAGCGCCGACTTCCGGCTCGATGACGCGGCGGTGTATGAGGAATTCTACGATCATCCGCATCCCGCGCCGGCGCTGCTGAAGGAAGCCGTTTATGGCCTGCCGGAAATCAACGCTGACGCTATTCGCCCGGCACGGCTGGTGGCGTCGCCGGGTTGTTATCCGACGAGCGTGCTGCTGCCGCTCATTCCCCTGCTGCGCGCCGGAATCGTTCATCCGCCGAGCATCTGCGTATTCAGTATGAGTGGGGTCAGCGGCGCCGGAAGGAAGGAGTCCGTCCCTCTGCTGTTCTGTGAGTGCAATGAAAGCGTCAGGGCCTACAGCGTGCCGAAACACCGGCACCTTAGCGAAATCGAGCAGGAACTCAGCAAGGCCGCCGGCATGCCGCTGCACATCACGTTCACGCCGCACCTTATCCCGGTCACCGCTGGCATCCTCACCACGATTTATGCCGCGCCGGAGCCTGGAAAAGAAAACACGGATCTCGATGCCGTGTATCGCGAGGCCTACGGCAGCGCGCCATTTGTCAGGCTCCGCGGGAAAAATAAATGTCCGGACACCAAGGACGTGGTGCGCACCAACTTCTGCGACATCGGCTGGTCATGGGATACCCGCACCGGCCGCTGCATTCTGATGAGCGCTGAGGACAATCTCTGGAAAGGCGCGGCCTCGCAGGCGGTGCAGTCATTCAACCTCATGACCGGCCAGCCGGAGGCGACCGGGCTCGACTGGTGCTGAGCCTGTTTCGACAATTGACGGCGCGACCGTCAACGCTTGAGTGGTGGCCATGAAAACTCCCGCCGTCTTTGCCGCCGTTATCGCGTTCTCCGTTGCCACCGTCACCGCCGAAGACTGGCCGCAGTGGCTGGGGCCGCGGGCCGACTCCTCATGGAACGACACCGGACTGATTACGAAGTTTCCGGCAGACGGACCGAAAGTCGTGTGGCGGGCTCCGGTGGCGAATGGTTATTCCGGCCCGTCGGTTTCCGGCGGCAAGGTACTCGTGATGGACTATCAGATCGCGAGCGGCAAACTCGACGCCAATCCCGGCGGGCGCACCGCCCTGACCGGCAAGGAGCGCGTCGTGTGTCTCGACGAAAAGACCGGCAAACAGCTCTGGGCGCACAGTTACGACTGCCCGATCAATCTCAGCTTCCCCAACGGCCCGCGCTGCTCGCCGGTGATTGACGGCGGTATGGTATTCTCGCTCGGTGCGGAGGGACATCTCTCGGCGATCAATACCGCGGACGGCAAAGTGGTGTGGGAAAAGGAACTGAAGAAAGAGTACAAATGCGAGTCGCCCATCTGGGGCTACGCCGCGACGCCGCTGGTGCGCAGCGGACTGCTCTACACCCTCGCTGGCGGCAAGGGCAGCGCGGTGGTGGCGCTGGATGCGAAGACCGGCAAAGAAGTCTGGCGCGCACTGGACACGAAAGACATCGGTTATGCCCCACCGGTGATGATGAAGGATGAACTCCTCGTGTGGCACTCCGAGGCGCTCAGCGGCCTCGATCCCAAAACCGGAAAAGTTCACTGGAGTCAACCGTTTGCCGCCACCTACGGCATGTCCATCATGGCCCCGCGGGTCACCGGCGACGGGATTTTCATTGGCGGCATGGGCAAAAAATCCATGATGGTAAAACCCGGTCCTGACAAAGCAGAAATCGTCTGGGAAGGCACCCCGCAGAATTCCCTTGGCCCCAAGAACGGAACGCCCGTCGTCGTGGACGGTTATGTTTATGGCTGTGATCAGGATGGCGACCTGCGCTGTTTTAAGTCCGCCACCGGCGAGCGGGTGTGGAGCACACTGGATGTACTCAGCGGCAAAAAATCATCGTCCGGCACTTTCTTCATGGCGCGCACCCCGCAGCAGTGGGTGCTCTTCAACGACTACGGCGACCTCATTCTCGCCGACCTCAGTCCGTCAGGATACAAAGAAGCCAGCCGCGCCAAAATCCTCGCCGCCGACACCCCGAGCATGGGCCGCAGCGTCGTGTGGAGTCACCCCGCCTTCGCCAACCGCTGCGTCTTCGCCCGCAACGACAAGGAACTCCTCTGCGTCTCGCTGGCGGCGGAGTGAGTCGCGGGAAGGCTCATCTCCGGACCGGGCGAACTGACGGAGCAAAATGAAAGGCAGCGGGTGTAAGGAGCGGCAGAATGTCACTTTGCGCTTCAGATATTCATGAGTCCCGCAACGGAAAATTCCTTTAGTGAGCGCCCTTCCCCCAGCTCTCGCCAACTGTCGGAATCGCTTACATTTTCATGATTTCTTGAGCTTGAACCTTGAAGTGTGGCAATTGTTCCAGCCGCTTTTTTTCGGGATGTATCACATTGATTATAAGCAACTTTCATTACTTCTCAGGCATGATTTGTTCTTCCCATCAAGGAAATGGCATGTGAGTTGCTTATGAAGTCTTTCAGATCCATTCTTTTTGAATTTCACCGTTTCTTTTCAGGCGAATCTGCACCCTGCGGACCGTCACCTTAGAGAAACCCAGCAACCAGATAACCTGAAATCAATATCTCATGAAAAGCAATCCCATCTCCCGCTCGGTTCTGACAGCCACCGCCGTGCTCTGCCTTGGCAATGTTACGGCATCAGCGATAAACATCAAGGTCACAATGACTGTCGATAACTCCTATGCGTTGTATTATGGTCCTCAAACGGGTGCGACAACTTTTGTTGGATCGGACTTCTCATGGCCCACCGCGGAAACCTACAATTTTAACCTTCCGGCCGGTCAATACATTTATGTCGTGACGGCCTCCGACTTAAGTGTAGCGCAAGGGTTCCTCGCGCAATTTGAAAATCTGGACAACGGTAACAAGTTTTACAGCAATGATCCGCAATGGCAGGTCATGGCCACGGGTCTTGGAAGTAGTGCTCCCTACACCGGGAGTGCAGCGGACCTCGCGTTGCTATCAAATGAGATTGTGGATGCGAACGGCGGAGGTAATGCCTCGAACGGCTGGGTTGGATTAACGTCCGGCCCTTCCAACGGTTCGGCACCGTGGGGCACGATTGCCGGCATCGATGCAGCAGCCAAGTGGGTTTGGTATAGTGCAAACGGAGACACCGATCCGACGACCCCCGGATTCAACCACGACGAGTGGCTCGTGTTCCGCATTCCCGTCGAAGCATCTCCTCAAGGAGTGCCTGAGTCCGGCAGCACTCTGGGTCTCATGGGCGGGGTACTGATGAGCTTGGGTTTGGCGCGGAGTCGCATGAAGCGACGCCAGCGTATGGTCTGAATGGCATCGGCTTTTCCCTCCACCTGACGACGGCGATTGCGAAAAAATCTCTCGAAGTGTAGGCAATGGCCCGAATTACAATCCGGAAGCACTATCGGGGATTCCAAACGAAAACATGGAGCAGCACCTCGTCCGCGCGGCGGCTCGCACGAAGCAGGAGGGGGCGACCGAACCCGAGTCCCGGAACGATAGAGAAATGGGTTCGGGAAGTGGCAAGCAAACAGCTCAATCCGCGAACCGGCACTCCAGTTTCAGCGCCTGGCGCAGGCGGAGCATGTAATCCGCGCGGGGAATTTCGTGGGCCCCGAACATGCGAAGGTGGCTGGTGACCCATTGGGTATCGAGCAGGGTGAAACCGCGTTCTTCGAGCCGGCACACTAACGCATGGAGCGCGAACTTTGAGGCACCGGGTTCGAGGCTGAACATACTCTCTCCGAAAAACGCGCCGCCGATGGAGACGCCGTAGAGGCCGCCGGCGAGCCTGCGGCCCTGCCAGGCTTCCACGGAATGGGCGAAACCCAGTTCGTGCAGCCTGGCATAACTGCGGAGGATGGTGTCGCTGATCCAGGTGGTGTCGCGTTTGGCGCAGCCGCGCATCACGGTGGTGAAGGCGGTGTTGATGCGGATCTCGAACGGCGCGTCGCGCAGGAGTTTTTTCATGCCGTGCGGGACATGGAAGTCGCGGATGGGAATGATGCCGCGGGGGTCGGGCGAGAACCAGCCGAGTTCTCCGGATTCCATGGCCATGGGGAACATGCCTTGCGCATAGGCCTGCAGGAGCAGATCAGGCGGCAGCACGGCGGCGTTCTCATGACGATCGGACATGAGGCGGAGTGTAGAGAACGATTGGCCGGCTGAACAGGAGGAAAATTGACGGTGGAGCGGTGCGGTCCGTGCGAATTGTGAATTGCGCTCCGGCCGCCCGCCCGTATCCGGGATTCCGTATCCCGCATGGACCCGCTCACGCTCCACGACCTTACCTTTTCGCAGATGCAGTCGCGTCTGACGGCGGATGGCGTACGGGCAGCGCATACGGCCACGCTGTTCAGAGCATTGCACCGGGAGCTGCGTACGGATCTGGACGAGACACCGTTTCTGACGCCGCTGCGGCGGTGGCTCGACGCGCCGCCGGCACCGTTGCTGGAGAATCCGCCGGTCGCCGCGGAGACCCCGAGCGCCGACGGCTGGACGCGAAAGTTCCTTCTCCGCCTGCGCGACGGACAGGAGATCGAGAGTGTGCTCATGGGATTCCCCGGGCGCTTTACGGCATGCCTCAGCACGCAGGCGGGCTGCGCCATGGGCTGCGTGTTTTGTGCGACGGGGCAAATGGGTTTCGTGCGGCATCTTACCGCCGGCGAGATTGTGGCTCAGGCACTGCATGTGGAGCGGCACACTCGCGCGCACTACGGCGAGCATGTGAAGAATCTGGTGCTCATGGGCATGGGCGAACCGCTGCACAATTTCGATGCGGTGATGCATGCGCTGGAGATCATCACCGACACCCGCGGGCTGAATATCGGGCCGGCGCACATTTCCATCAGCACCGTGGGGCATGTGCCGGGCATTCTCAAGCTCGCGGAACATCCGCGGCGCTATCATTTGGGGGTGAGCCTGCATGCGGCCAGTGACGAAGAGCGCAGCGCGCTGCTCCCGATGAACCGCCGCTGGCCGCTGGCCGATCTCATGGCGGCGTGCCGGGAATATTCCGCCAGGAAAAAGCAGCGCGTCTTCATCGCGTGGACACTGATCGCCGGGCAGAACGATTCGCCGGATCACGCGCGGCGGCTGGCCGAACTGCTGCGCGGCATGAATGTACAGGTGAACCTCATTCCACTCAATGTCACAGAGGGCTACGCGGCCGTGCCGCCGGACGAAACAACCGTGGACGCCTTTCAGCGGATCATCCTCGACGCGGGCCTGCCGGCGACCATCCGCCAGCGGCGCGGCATCGATGTCGGTGCCGGATGCGGCCAGTTGCGCAGTGCCAGACGGCCAGACCGTGGCGCGGCCAGCCGTGCGCCGGTTGAGGCGTGAGGGGAGAGGCGGCTGGCAACGCCACAGTCCCGGGCGTGAAATATTCCCGGCAGAATCCCCGAACTCCGCTACCGTCCCAGCCGATGCGCAAACTCATCATCTTCATCAGCCTCCCTCTCTTCGCCCTCGATTACGCCACCAAGGAATACATCGTCCAGCACTTTGCCGAGCCGCCTACCCGGGACGACGTGCGCTACGCGACCTTCGAGCCAGAGAGCGTGACCGTGATCGACGGCTACTTCGATATCGTGCGGGTTCACAACACCGGCGTGGCCTTCGGCATGGCGAATGGTTCGTCATGGGCCAACGCGGTTTTCGGCGGTATTACGATCGCCGCGCTGCTCCTCATCTGGTGGCTCTGCCGCAACAACGCCTTCCCCACCAAAGTCAGCCGGGTAGCCGTGGCCCTCCTCCTCTCCGGAATTTTCGGAAATCTCCTCGACCGCTTCATGCGCGGCTATGTCGTGGACTTCCTCCATTTCCACTATCAAAACGAATGGTCCTGGCCGTCATTCAACGTCGCCGATTCCTGCATTTGCGTCGCTGCCGGCCTGCTCTTCATTTCCGCCTTCCAAAAGACCCCGGCGGGAAAGCCGGCGGAACAAAATGCGTGAACCGGATTTGGTGGAGGTAAGGAGATTCGAACTCCTGCCATTTCCCTCACGGGCATGATCGCGGGGCGAACCATGCTTCGAGCGTGCGGCCGTGATACCGAACTGGCGGCGGGGAGCAAAGTCCTCAATAACGATAGAGGTAGGGATGGCGCATTGGTTTGCGCCACCCCTCCCTCCGAACCGGACGGGCGGATTTCCCGCATCCGGCTCTCCAGTCAGCAGTGGACTCCCTTGCGGAGGCTGGTGATTTCCGCACGCCAGGCGTGTTCCAGGCTGTACAGCCCGAGTGCGGCAAAGTAGTGGTTCGGCCAGCGCTGATGATCTCGTCCCCGTCCCCTTCCCTTCAACCTTGCCCGTTTGCGCAGGATGCCCCGACAGGTTTGATTCGCTCCGGTTCCTGTGTTCACCCCACCTCCCTTTCCTGACATACTGCCACCAACCACCCCAACATCTCCCCACACCGCGTCCGCACATAGCCGGAGGGGGTCGCTGCTCTGCGCAGCGGGGCTTCGCCTTTCAGTCGGAGGCTCGCCAGTCTGTTGTGGACGAATCGTGTTCACTTTCGTTGCGGTCTGTCAGGTTCTTTTGGTTGCTCCCCACCCCGCCTCGCGGCGACGCAGTTACTTCAAGTTCTCAGCCAGGATACGGTCCTGACCGGCTGGAGTCTCCCACTCCAGAGGGGTGTGGCGCTTCACAGCGCACGACCGCGCCTTTGCAAGGCGCTCGCCATGATGAGGAACTCGAATGGCGGGCGAATTGAAAAGCCGCGGTCCCGGGGGAGCCAAAGAGTCCTTCACACCGATACAGGGCTTGCGCAGCGCATGGCGGCGGACAAAGTCGGCGCTCCTCTTTTTCGTATGGCTGAAGCTTCCCCCGACCCCAACTACACCCCGCCGCGCGCTGATGCCGGCGGAACCGCGCCGCTCCCGTTCAAACGCGCGGCGCACATGGCGATCTTCTTCACGGTGCTCATTGACCTGATAGGATTCGGCATTCTCATTCCCATTCTCCAGCCGTTCGCTCAAAAATTCGGTGCCTCGGACATGGTGGCCATCGTTTTGATGGGAACCTACAGTTTGATGCAGTTTATCTTCTCTCCGATCCTCGGGCGCCTCTCTGACCGCATCGGGCGCAGGCCGGTCATCATCGCGAGTCTCGTTGGCTCAATGCTGGGCTATCTCATTATCGCTGCCGCGCCGTTTTGCAGCAATGGAACGGCGAGTATCGCACTGCTGTTTCTCGCCAGGGTCGTCACCGGAATTTGCGGCGCAAGTTTCAGCACCGCGCAGGCGGCACTGGCGGACGTGACCGCACCGGAAAAACGCGCGGCTGTCATGGGCATGATCGGTGCGGCGTTTGGCATCGGATTTGTGCTGGGGCCGGTGATCGGCGGCCTGACCAGCGGCACCCGGTTCGGGCCGTCGCTGCCATTTTACATCGCCGCACTGATGAGTCTCGCCAATGCCCTCTACTGCCTCAAAACTCTGCCGGAAACCCTGCCGCCGGAGAAGCGCGGGCCTTCGCGTGCCCGGGAATCCATCCTGGCCACGGCGCGCCGCATGAGCCACACCGCGTTCCCCGCGATTCTTGTCAGCAATTTTCTCGTCATCACGGCGTTCTCCATTATGACGATGACCTTCGTGCTCTTCACCGGAAAGGAGTTCGGGTTTGACGAGCGGACGAACGGCTTCGTTTTCATGTTCATCGGCATGATCGCCATCGTCATCCAGGGTGGACTGATCCGGCGCATCGCGAAGAACGGCAACGAGCGGAAGCTGGCACTGACGGGATGTGTCCTCATGGTGGTAAGTCTGGCACTGCTCGGCGAGAGTCACCCGTGGACCACGCTGCTGCTGGTGACGGCGCTGATGTCCGTGGGCAACAGCCTCGCGACACCGACGCTCAATGCGCTGGCCTCACAATGCGGCACGGTCCAGACGCAGGGTGAAACGATGGGAGCCATGTCCAGCGCCGGAAGTCTCGGGCGTTTCATCGGTCCGTTCATGGCCGCAGGTCTCGCCGGATTACATCCTGGAAAATACGAGTATGCCTTCTGGCTGGCAGCCTTCATCATGGCCGCGGCAGTAATGGCGGTGGCGGCGATCAAGAAGGCTCAACCGCCGGCCTGACACTTCGGACACCAGCACGCAGTGCGTCCGCGCAGTTCTCCTCTCGCCAATGCGCTGTGGCAGCGCGGACAGTGGCCGCCGGCTTTCCAGCGGTGCTGAAAGAGCCAGGTCCGCGGCGGATCGGACCAGTCGCGGCCGATGGTGCGCAAGGCACCTCTTGTTACGGATTGCAGCACTCTGTGCACCGCCGCGGCGTTCACGGTGCCTGACAGAATCCCGGGATGGAGGCGCATCTGCCACAGGACTTCATCAGCCATCCAGTTGCCGATGCCGGGAAAGGCGGACTGATCGAGCAGCAATGCCTTGAGAGGACTGCGCGAATGACGGCGCAGAAAGTCAGCGACATGGGCCACGGTGAAGGACTTCGCCATGATCTCCGGAGGCAGGGCGCGCCACCACGCCGGCGGCTCCGTTCCGCGGTCCATGCGCCAGGAGCCGAACATGCGGGGGTCACGATAGATGAGCGCGGCGTCGGTGGTGAGAAGGACGAGGTGATCGTGTTTTTGCGGCGAGTGACCGGGTGGTGCGGTGAGCAGTTCGCCGGTCATGCCAAGGTGACCGCCGAGCCAGACGCCGCCGCTGAAGGCGAAGAGCATGTTCTTGCCGTGCGTGAGCGGTTCCCGGTAATCGGAGCCGGTCAGCGCTTTTGCGAGAAGCTTTGCATTGCTGCCGCGGAAGACGCGGGCTCCGGGATGGACATGGACGCGGAGGATGCGTTTGTGCAGGCCGGCATCCCATTGGCGGGCAAAATAGACAACTTCGGCCAGTTCAGGCATAACAATTGTCAGGGGGTTTTCTTCACCGACTGCAAGGCATCGCGCACCGCTTTCTTTTGCCCGTAAAGCGCCAGCGCGCGGGCAACGTCCGGGTCGTCTTTCTTCAGCGCGGAGGCGAGCCGGAGCAGCTCCCGGGCTTCATCGAGTTTCACCCCATCCTCCAGCCACAGCAGCGCGAGACCGGTGCAGGCTGGAACGGAACGCTCCGCTTTTCCTTTGGGTGTTTTGTCAATCGCTTTGCGGAAATGGACGGCGGCGGTTTCCCGTTCACCGGCATCGCGCGCACATTCCGCGCGGGCGAGGTAATAGGCATCATCCAGCGCGTCGGGGTCGTGCTTCGCAGCGAGGCCAACCGCTCTCTCAAACTCCGCCGTCGCCTCCCTGATGCGTCCCGCGCGATGCAGCGCACCGGCATACGCGATGGCGAGCCGCGGCGAACCTGGATGGGCAAAGCTGCCGCGCTCGAGGGTGAGCCGCCGCTCGTCAACCATGCCGGCACCGGCGACCAGTGCGGCCATCTTCAAATACTCCTCCGCCTGACCGCCATCAATCCGCAGCAGTTCCATGCGATGCCGCAAGGCCTCCTCCGGCTTACCGGCGGCCTCCAGAATCGAGGCCAGCGCGCGGTGCGCCACACTGTCGGACTGATCAATGCGGAGCAGTTCCCCAAACACCTGCCGCGCTCCTGCCGTGTCGCCGGCAAGACGCAGCCACTGACCAAGTTTGCGCCGTGCGGTCAGATTCCCCGGCTGCTGCGCGGTGAGCCGTTTATAAAAGGCAGCCGCTTTCTCCGGCATCTGCAGGCGGGCATAAAAATCCGCCGCCGCTTCCAGCACCTCCGTGTCATCCGGAGCCAGCGCGACGGCTTTTTCCATGCAGCCTGACACAACCGCGGGATGCGCAGCGCGAGTGTCAGGATCATCGGGCGGGAACGCTTCGCGCGCGATGGATGTCATGGCGAGCCAAAAGACCGGACTGCGACTGCCGCGAGCAATCACCTGGCGCACCGCCGCCTGAGCTTCATCCCGGCGCTGGTCGCCGACATAGAGCCGCACTGCGAGGCCGCATACTTCCGCCGACCCCGGAAACTTCATCTGCAACTGCCGCACCATCACCAGCGCCTCAGCGTGCGCCTGCGCAGCGTCCTGCTGCCGGCTGACAAGGAATCGCGCCAGCGCCACCGCAGGCCCCTCGCTGTCAGGGTGCCGCTGCACCGATTCCTCCAGCAGCCGGCGCGCCTCATTCGGCAAACCGGCCGCCGCGGCCAACTCCGCGACACTGCAGGCCAG
>JANNVM010000122.1:0-4415 GCA_031414455.1 Verrucomicrobiota bacterium | reverse complement strand
TAAGCTGGCTTCAATCAAAAGCAATTGGTTTCAACAAACGATATTGGCACCCGGAAATTTCGGTAGATTCAATGATGACATTATCCAAGCAAGCCTTTTGCGAGCTGCGACCCCTTTCGAGCTGAATTACAGCGCTTCGGTAAGCGACAGCCGTGAACTTGGACGACTTATTTGTCGCATACTCGCCGCAGCAAATACGCCTCGCGGCGGCGCGGCAGCCGAATTTCTCCTAGCTATCGCAACAGGGCGGCTGCAACTATCGCCCTCAGATCTAACTGAAATCCTGAAACTCCCAATGTCGGACCTTCCAGTCGTGGCTTTGTTGCAGAACATTTGCCGGGCTAAATTCAGCGATTAAACGGGCAGTCGGTCGCCTGCGGGCAAGCCCGCACCACGCTCTATTTCGCGATCCCGCCAGAGCGGTTTCGCTTCACCGAGCCGCCTACGACGTCTCGGCCTGCGGTGACGATCGCTGGCGCAAGATGAAAGTAAGCAAATGAGCGGGAAGGGCTAAGGACGCACACTGTCCCGCGCGTCGCGCTCCTAAGGGCGCGGCGTTTTTGAGCTGACCCGCTGGCACTCTCGCCTCTCTCCTTGCCGGATGGGCGCTGGTGCACAGTTGCGCGCGCACACCATTCGCCGGCGTCGCACCGTGCAAGGGTGCCGATGTTTGTGCCGCGTTGCGGCTAGGGGAGGCTTATCGCCTCCGGCCCTGCTTAGCTGGGAACGCCAAGGGCTTTGCCCTCTCGTTTCCCAAAGCAGAATAGTTACCCCCCGTGTGGCGGGCTTCGCCCGCTGGCCCGCGCCAAGGCAACGATTCAGCTTTCCCTCCCCCTCCCATCCTCGCCGGAAGGCAGAGCCGCATGTCGCAGAGCGATGCGGCTTTCAGCCCGAGAGGAGGCAGGAAATGTGTGATTTACAGTTGATGTATCGTGAATGCGGGGCCGAGACCCGCGACGATTATTTGCGCGGCATTGCCAACGAGAACGGCTTGCCTATTTCCTGTGTTCGCAAGATTGCCGACCGGCTTGGCGAGCGTGAGGATTTCGGAGCGCTAATCCTGATTTGTGAAACCCGCAGGGGGCAGGTGCAATGAGCGCTGCCTATGCTGCCGCGCGCGAACAGACCGCCCGCATCGCCCGTTTGAACGACATGGCACGGCAAGCGATGGGGGTTACTTGCACCGCCGTTGCAACTGTTGGTTTTCGTTCATTGCCCGCGTCCGATCAATCCCGCGTCCGCGAACTTATCGAAACCTATGACGCCTTCGACGAGGACAACGACCCGCACGGCGAACGCGATTTCGGGACAATCTACCAGCTTGGCGATGGTCGCTGGACGACCGAGCGCCCGCGATTGTGCTATGATGAGAGCGAACGGGTGTTCTGGAAATTCGATTATTACGACCGCGATTTGCGGTTCGGCAGCGAGGATGCTGCGAACCCCGCCGTCACGCGGCGCGTCCTGACCATCATGCTTGCAGATGAATATTGAGCAGGTGCAGGCCATGACCAAACGCAAAGCATTAAAGCAGATCACGCCGCCCGACCCCGACCAGATCATGATGGCGGGTGTTGCGCCCGTCAGCATGGGGGAGCGGCTTGGTTGGCTTGCCAATCAGCCGATGCAGCCCAAACGCCACCAGCGCCCGCTCGACATCGGATTCTGGAATCCGATGCGCGACCAGATCGAGATGTTTTGACTATGACCGTTCGGTCTGTCCCGCAAATTTTCGTCGCCTGTCCATTGAGACGGGCCAAGGCCCATTGCTTTGGCATCCAGCCGGTTTCGGCGCTGCGGATTATGGCCGCCGCGCCGACAAGCGAAGGGTTTTGGATATTTACGGGTCGATTTGCGGATATGGTTGCGTTTATGGATATTTATGGGTATAGAACTGGATATGCCCATCAACACCGCCTCACTTGTCATTACGCCGCAAATGCTCTCGTTGATCGCCGAGATCGACGAATTCAAAGGCGCATGGCGCGCGCTGGGAACGCTTGCGCCTGATCGCTTGTTGGCGCTGCGGCACGTCGCGACGATAGAAAGCATCGGCTCTTCGACGCGGATTGAGGGGAGTAAGCTGTCGGACAGCGATGTCGAGCGGCTGCTTTCCAACATCGAAATTCGCCACTTCGCCACCCGCGACGAGCAGGAAGTGGCGGGATACGCCGAGGTGATGGAAACGATCTTCGCATCGTTCGACGCAATTGCGCCGACCGAAAACCACATCAGGCAATTGCACCGCGACCTGCTGATGCACAGCAGCAAGGATGCGCGGCATCGCGGCAGCTACAAAACCAACACCAACCACGTCAGCGCCTTCGACGCCGAGGGCAAGGAAATCGGCGTCGTGTTCGAGACGGCGACACCGTTCGACACGCCGCGATTGATGGTGGAGTTGGTCGAATGGGTGAATGAGACGCTGGACGGCAAGCAGCTTCACCCGCTGCTTGTCACCGCGATCTTCATCGTCGTCTTTCTCGAAATCCATCCCTTTCAGGATGGCAATGGCCGGTTGTCGCGGGTGCTGACCACCTTGCTGTTGCTGCGCAGTGGCTATGCCTATGTGCCGTATTCGTCGCTCGAAAGCGTGATCGAGGCGAGCAAGGAGGGCTATTATCTGGGGCTTCGCCGGACGCAGGGAACGATCCGCAGCGAAGCGCCCGCTTGGGAGCCGTGGATTATCTATTTCCTCCAGTCGCTCCGGCAGCAAAAGACCCGCCTTGAAGCGAAGATCACCCGCGAGCGATTGATGGTCGAGCGGTTGCCGGAACTTGCCGTGCAGATTCTCGAACTGGCGAAAGCGCATGGGCGGATCACCAACGGCCACGTCGTGGATGTAACCGGCGCGAACCGCAACACGGTGAAAAAGCATTTGCAGATGCTTGTATCGGCCAGCCACCTTGTCCAGCACGGCAGCGGCAAGGCGACATGGTATAGCCGAGTCTGACAGCATACACCGTTACACACTGACGACCGAAATCCGTTCTCTGCGATGGCAATGCTCAAATTATCGCGACAACGTAAGTCATTCGGTCACAAATGCTCGCTTTCCCCGCCGCCGCCAAAGTGTGATCGCCTGTTCTCGGTCCTCGCCTTGCAGCTTCGCCGCGATGGCGAAGAACGCGCCGAGTAAGACAGCGCGATCATCGTCGGTGAGTTCGACCAGACCTGCCTTTTGGACCAGCCCGCCTAATTCGATTAGGTGGCGCGTTCGTTCTCGGCGATCCATCACCCATTGCCGCGTATCGGTTCGGCGCTGGCTGGCTTCAACGCGGTGTGTCATCGCCTTGCTTCGTTTGATCGCCGCCAGCGTTTGGCGGAGTTCGGTCAGCAGCCGAACGCGATTGCCGTTGAAAGAAGGCCGCGCCACTTACCCTCCACGCCTCCCGCTCTTTGGCGTCGTTGGCTTTGACCACTCCGAGCAGCGCGCCGGTGAGGGTTTCGGGATCGAGCGCGTCGGCTCCCGTGGCAATCACTAGCTCGCCGAGTTGCTGCACCTTGCGGCTTTTGAGTTGCTTGGCCTTTTCGGATAGGGCTTGCAGTTCCGAATCGAAATCTCTGGGTTTGCGCATGATCGGCTCCTTCGGTTTGGAAAGAAGCAATCATAAAGTGCAGCCGCGCGTTTGGCTGCAATGTTACCGGAACGCGCTGGAACGCAGCGGTCCCGAACAGGATTTTATCATGTGAGGGCGCGCTTATACGTCGTGCCGACGTCGCTTGAGTGGCGTAGCTGGATTGCCATCATGGCGATCTATCATTTCTCAGCCAAAGTCATTTCCCGCGCAAACGGATCAAGCGCGGTGGGTTCCGCCGCCTATCGTTCCGCGCAAAAGTTGCACGACCAGAGGCTTGATCGCAATCACGACTTCACCAACAAGAGCGGGGTTGTCCATTCCGAAGTTTTGCTCCCCGAAGACGCGCCTGAACGATTGGGCGACCGTTCAACATTGTGGAACGAGGTCGAAGCAACGGAGCTACGGAAAGACGCGCAGCTTTCGCGCGAAGTCGAATTCGCTATTCCGCGTGAGCTGACCCAACAGCAAGGCATCGACTTGGCTCGCGACTTTGTGCAGGCTGAATTTGTCGAGCGCGGTATGATCGCCGACCTCAATGTCCATTGGGACATCGGCGCGGACGGCCTCGCCAAGCCCCATGCCCATGTCATGCTGACCATGCGCGAGGTGAACGAAGACGGGTTTGGGAAGAAGGTCCGCGCGTGGAACGAAACCGAACAGCTTGATCAGTGGCGTGAACGCTGGGCCGAGCATGTCAACGAGCGGCTAGCCGAACTCGACATCGACGCCAGTGTCGATCATCGCAGCTTCAAAGATCAGGGCATTGACCTTGCCCCGCAGAACAAGATTGGCCCCGCCGCATTGCGTATGGCGCAAGAGGGTCTTGAACGCGAG
>JANNVM010000121.1:0-15079 GCA_031414455.1 Verrucomicrobiota bacterium | reverse complement strand
CGAATCGGCGGCCAATTTCGGCTTGGTTCCGGAGTTGAACTTCGTGCAGTGCAAGGAAGGATCGCGGGCCGGGCAGTCATGGGTGAGCCTCATCTGGCGGCCGCTGGAGGGGATAGCGGAGCACGAAATCCACGCGGTGGGAACGGTGCGGATTTTCTTTCCGCGCCAAACGCGCGCAGCCCTCCGGGAGCGGTGCCTGGATGTCCGGGATGGCTTGATCGTCGTCGTTTGAACTGGCGGCGTGCCGGGCACCTGCGCCCGCAAACTGGTGGCGGAAACCGGCACCATCAAAACCATGGACGTCGTCCTCCCGGTAAAGCGCCGAACCGCCACCGCCGAGCTCACGGTCCGCACCGTGGCCCGTCCGGCACGACGGGTGGCCGAACTGCTGGCACACCGGGATCTGGAACTCCCCTCCCGGAACCGGGTGCTTCCGGTGCCGCCCGCCCCGCCCGCCCCGGTGGCACACACCGCGGTGGCGGTCCCCGCGTCCGCGGAAATGCAGTGCCGAAAATCGGGAGCCGCCGGGCACCCCGCTTCGGAGCCGAAGTCAAAACGGGCGCGCAACTGCGGAACTTGGGTTAAGGGTGCGGAGCCCGGTCCGCGTGGTCCACACTCAGCGTGGTCCGGAGTTCAGCGAGTTGCCGCTCAATGGCCTCCAACTGGATGAGCGCGGGGACAGGATGCTTCGCCTGCTTTTGCTCATCCAACTCAGTGTGCATCTCCGCCATGCTGTTCATGACGATGCCGATGAAAAGGTTTAGCATGATCATGGTGCCGAGCAGGATGAAGCTGACGAAGTAAGGGGTGGCGGCGTAGGGCGCAGCGGTTTGCGCGCCGTCATACATGGTCCGCCAGTCATCCAGCGTAATCATCTGGAAGAGCGAGAGCAGCGCGGATGTCAGGCTTCCAAAATACTCGGGAGACGCCTTCCCAAACAAGTGAACCCCGGTGACGGCATAGATGTAGAAAATCAGACCGAGAAGCAATCCGACGTAGCCCATGGAACTCAGGCTCTTGATGAGCGCGCCGACGAGGAGTTGCAGCTTGGGCAGCGCGGTGACGAGCCGCAGCAGTCGCAGCGTGCGGACGAGTCGCAGCACTGCGGCGAATGGTCCGCCGACAGGTAACAGGCAGACGGCGACAATGGTGAAGTCGAAGACGTTCCAACCATCGCGGAAGTATTCGAGGGGGCGGCCGCCGTGGGAAGCAAGCTTGAGCACGATCTCAATGATGAAGATGACGAGCACCATGACATCCAGCGTGTGCAGCAATGCGCCGTGTTGCGCGAGCATCGCGGCGCTGGTTCCCACGCCGGCGAGCACGCCTGCGAGAAGGATCACCGCGATGATGGTGCTGCGAAACAGTTTTGAATCAACGATGTGCTTTGCGATATGAGTCATGCGGCTTTAGCTGAAATCGCCATGGGTCGGGGAGTTGCGGCGCGCCCAATCAAGACTCTGTCCACGGAGGTGCGATCAGGGCCGCCGCCGCACCCGCGCCGCCGGTCTTCGCCCTCTGCTCGAATGGCGACTTTCCCGACGAAACCAGGGCCAACCCGCTCATCGCGAAAACTCCGTTCGCGATGAGCAGCGCAAGGACCATCTGAATCCTGACAGGGACGATGTTCATCAGGGTTTCTCAGGGGTTGTTCCAGGGGCATGGCCGATCTTCATCAAGGCTTGCTTGGGCCGCAGCAGGGACAAGATGATGGAGGTGGCAAGCACCGCCACGATCACGCCAAGCGAGAGCAGGGTATCGATCTTGTAAGGCGTATCCTTAAGCAGCATTTTCACGCCGACAAAGGCGAGCACGACACCGAGACCGATTTTGAGGTAGTGGAATTTATCCATCACTCCCGCGAGGGCGAAGTAGAGCGAGCGCAGGCCGAGGATGGCGAAGACGTTCGAGGTATAGACGATGAACGGATCCTTGGTGACTGCGAAAATTGCAGGGATGGAATCGACCGCGAAGATGAGGTCGGAGAACTCGACGAGCAGCAGCACGACAAAAAGAGGAGTGGCCATGCGGACGCCGTTTTCCCGCACGAAGAACTTGTCTCCGCGATAATCGTCCGTCACCGGCATCAGTTTTTTAAACCAGCGCACCAGCGGGTTGCGCTCGGGGTGAATCTCTTCCTCACGCTTCACGATCATCTTGATGCCCGTGAGGATGAGGAACGCGCCGAAGATGTAGATGATCCAGGTGAAACGCTCGATCAGCGCGGCACCGAGGAAGATCATGATCGCGCGCATGATCAGGGCGCCAAGAATGCCCCAGAAGAGCACTTTGTGCTGATAGAGGGGCGGCACCGCGAAGTAGGTAAAGAGCAGTGCGAAGACGAAAACGTTGTCCACGCTGAGCGACTTCTCGATCACGTAGCCGGTGAAGAACTCGAGCCCCTTCTGCGGCCCCATGTAGTGGTAAACTCCGAAGTTGAAAATCAGCGCAAGGGTTATCCAGACGACAGTCCACGCCATCGACTCCTTGAAAGTCACAACATGCGCCTTCCGATGGAAGACGCCGAGGTCGAGGGCGAGCATGAGAAGGACGAAGACGTTGAAGCCGATCCAGAGCCAGTGGTTATTAGTCATTAGTGGAGCTAAGTAAGGATGGATTTCATGGTGATGTCGCGCGCTGACTCATTGGAAACAGGACACCGGGGGGATGCAAGCGGAGGCCACAACCCCACTGGGAAAGAGCTTGCCAGCCGGAACTTTGCCACCCTACCCCGCGCTCCCCGCCCCCGGGGCGCGGGAAAACCAACCGACTAAACTTAACCATCCTTCCGGATGGATCGGGCTGTAGCAGGGTGAGGGCCTCGTGGTGAAGCGTCCTTCCCCGGCCCTCCGGCCCGGCCTTTTGGGTTTTGTCTTGCCCTTGCCTTTCGAGATGGGCGCTTTGGCCCGTTTGCTCTCACGCAACTGTTCGCGAAGCGACGCATTCTCCGCCTCCAGGGCTTCCACGCGCGCCAGAAGCTTGCGCACAAGCCCCACCAACTCTCCGTGCGTCGCCTCTTCCAGCGGATCACGGTTGCTGGCCGGCGGTTTTGTGGACATTCTGAATGTAGTTAGAAAATCTAAACTATCTTTCAGCAGACACACTCCCGCTAATCAATTGCGGAAAAACTAAGCGCGGAATTTCTCTGCCGCGCGGGTTGCATTGCCGGAACGGGGGGCGTAACTGTGCCCACGCCAACCGCACGACCAAGCTCATTTCAGACTGCGGCGCGTTTCAACCCGTTCCCGATAATGAACAACTTTACTCCCAGAGCCCAGCAGGTCCTCGCGCTCGCGCGCAAGGAAGCAGACCGGTTCAATCACAACTATGTGGGCACCGAGCATTTGCTCCTTGGCCTCATCAAGCTGGGCCAGGGTGTTGCCGTCAATGTGCTGCAAAAACTGGGCCTCGATCTCGAAACCGTGCGCATGGAAGTGGAGAAGCAGGTGGGCAGTGGCCAGGAAAGCAAGATGGTGGGCAACATTCCTTACACACCGCGGGTGAAGAAAGTACTCGCCCTCGCCAGCAAAGAGGCGCGCGCGCTTAATCACAGTTATGTCGGCACCGAGCACATTCTGCTCGGACTGCTCCGTGAAGGTGAAGGTGTGGCCGCTCACGTTCTTAAGAGTCTGGAGATCGACATTGAGAAGACGCGCAACGAAATCCTCAAGGAACTCGATCCGAATTTCACACCGAACAGTGAGGACGAAAACGAAGAGGGATTCCAGGAAGCCAGTGCCGGCAACTCACCGTCCGGCGGCAATGAGAAGAAAAAGGACGGCAAGACACCGGCGCTCAAAGCTTTTGGCCGCGACCTCACGGAGCTGGCCGGCAAAGGTGAGATGGATCCTGTTATTGGTCGCGCCGAAGAGATTGAGCGCGTCATTCAAATCCTCTGCCGCCGCACCAAGAACAATCCCGTGCTCATCGGTGAAGCCGGCGTGGGCAAGACGGCCATCGTTGAAGGACTCGCCCAGGAGATTGTGGCGGGCAACGTGCCGGAGCTTCTCCGCGAGAAGCGCGTCATCACGCTCGACCTCGCCCTCATGGTTGCGGGCACAAAATACCGCGGGCAGTTTGAAGAGCGCATCAAGGCGGTGATGGACGAGATCCGCCGCAGCAAGAATGTCATCCTCTTCATAGACGAACTGCACACCATCGTTGGTGCCGGGAGTGCCGAGGGCGCGATGGATGCGAGCAACATCATCAAGCCGGCCTTGAGCCGCGGCGAGTTGCAGTGTGTGGGCGCGACGACACTCAACGAATACCGCAAGTATATTGAAAAGGATGCCGCGCTCGAACGCCGCTTCCAGCAGGTGAAGGTCAACGAGCCCAGCCAGGAGGACGCCATCAAGATCCTCATGGGCATCAAGCATAAGTATGAATCGCACCACAAGGCGACCTACACGGATGAGGCTATTGACCAGGCAGTGAAACTTTCGGCGCGTTATCTCACCGGACGTTTTCTGCCTGACAAAGCCATTGATATCATGGACGAGGCCGGTGCCCGCGCCCGCATTGCCAGCATGACGCGTCCGCCGGAACTGAAGACGGTGGAAGTCGAGATTGATACCATTAAGACCGACAAGGAGCGTGCCATCAAGGACCAGGACTTTGAGAAAGCCGCCGCATTGCGCGATGCCGAGCGCACGGCGCGCAAAAAGCTGGAGAACCTCCTCGAAACCTGGCGCACCAGTCACGAGGAGAAACGCGTCGCTGTCACGCTCGACGAGATCATGTCCGTCGTCAGCAAGTGGACGGGCGTGCCGCTCCAGCGCATGGAGGAAAAGGAAACCCAAAAGCTGCTCAAGATGGACGCCGAGCTGCGCGGCAAAGTCATCGGCCAGGATCACGCCGTAATTGCCATCTCGAAGGCCCTGCGCCGCAGCCGCGCGGACCTCAAGGATCCGCGCCGGCCCATCGGCAGCTTCGCCTTCCTCGGCCCCACCGGCGTCGGTAAAACTTTCCTCGCGCGCAATCTCGCGGAGTTTATGTTCGGCGACGGGGACGCGCTCATCCAGCTGGACATGTCAGAGTACATGGAAAAGTTCACCGCCAGCCGGCTCATTGGCAGCCCGCCGGGATATGTCGGTTATGAAGAGGGCGGCCAGCTCAGCGAAGCCGTTCGCCGCCGGCCCTACAGCGTGGTGCTTTTCGATGAGATCGAAAAAGCCCACCCTGACGTGATGCACCTGCTGCTCCAGATTCTTGAGGAGGGCACTCTAACCGATTCTTTCGGGCGCAAAGTGGACTTCCGGAACTGTATCATCATCATGACGAGCAACGTTGGTGCGGAACTGATCAAGAAACAGAACGTCATGGGCTTTGGAGCCATCGGCGGCGACAGCCACGACTACAATTCCATGAAGGACAAGATCGTGGAGCAGGCCAAGCGGCACTTTAAGCCCGAGTTCCTCAACCGCCTTGATGACATCATCGTCTTCCACATGCTGGAGAAGGCTGACCTCGTCCGCATCGTGGACCTTGAGATTGACAAAGTACTCAAGCGCGTGCGCGACAAGCACATTACGGTCCATCTGGATGACGCGGCCAAGGACCTGCTCGTCGCCGAAGGCTACGATCCACAGTATGGGGCGCGTCCGATGCGCCGCGCAGTGGAGAAGCATCTCGAAGACCAGTTCGCCGAACACCTGCTGCGCGGTGACATCAAAGAAGGGGACGTGGTTCGCATCACGAAGCGCGAAGGGGAGAAGACGCTCAAGTTCAGCGTGGATGATCCTATTGTACCCGAAATGGCACCGACTGTTGAAGAAGCCGTCGCCGCGTTGCCGGAATCCTCCGGGACGGACACCGTCCCGGCCTGACCTCTGCGGAGAGCAAAGGACAACTTCGCACGCTAAACACTCCTGGCCAGGCGCATAGTTCTCCGGATGTTTGTTATGGCGTCGTGGCCGGCCAGTCGCCGGTACCGGTGGTGCCGTCCGTGGCCATGACATGCAGGCGATAGAACCGGCGGGCTTCGGCGGGGGATACCGTGATGATGAAACTGGCCGGGTTGCCGTCGCCTGCGATGGTCGGCAGGGCCCCATCCTTCCAGACCGCGAGGTGGGTGGTTTCCTGGCCGCCGGAGTCATCACTGACATAGACGCGGTAGAAGCGGCCGGCTTTGGTCGGGAAGTCGAGCTGGTTCGGGTTTCCCGGGTTCTGTGACAGGCGGAGGACGTCATTCGCGTCGTTCGGGTCGGTGCCCATGGTGATTTCATCGGCGCTGGAAACGCCGTCGCCATCGGCATCGGGACCCGGCGGGGCGGTGCTGAAAAACACGCCGGAAACGAGAAGCGTCTCGGTGCTGGCGACACCGGCGCCATAGAATTTCAACTGCACGGAATTCGCCGTGGCGGGAATCGTGTAGCTGAGCGGGAAGTTGTTTTCGATGGAGAAATCGGCGACGAGGCGGGCCGGCGGATCACCCGCGGGGAGGTTGAACTCATCGCGGTCACGATGGTTATTGTAATCGGTTTCCGCGTTGGCTGGCGCGACCGCGATTCCCAGAAAGCCGTTGATATAGCCATTGGGTGGGCCGTTCGGGCCGCCGCCCGTTCCGATCGCTGCAGAGCCGTCTCCGGTGTCCCACAAGGACACGAGATTGATGATTTCCTGCGCAGCGGTGCCGCCATCAATAATGAGTTCAGCTTTAAACCGGTCATTCGTCTCGAAGTTGCTGGCGTCACTCTTTTCACTGACCATAAGCATGGCGGTGAAATAGACGGTCCCGGTGCCGGAGAGGTTAATGATTTCGCTGGTGACGATGCCGTCGGCTGTGGGCCCGGCAGTCATGGTGAGGGTGCGCTCTGCCTCGTTATTGATCCACCCGGGAGCCGGAGTGGTGGTGAGGTCGGTGAGGATATCCTGGACGCCGCCGCCAAGATTCATTTGGCCGATGTTATAGCGTTCGGGGATGACGATGGCGATTGGCAGAGTGACCGCGGGATAACTGATGTCTGAAATCGTGACCGTGAACGGACTGGCGGGGAGCGGCGCCGGGATCCTGAAGGCAACGAGGCCGAACGGGCCCGAAGCGGGGGTCGCACCGGTGGCATTCCAGCCAGGGCCGCCGTTGGTCCCGGTGAGGACGATGTCGAAGGACAGGCCGTCATCAGCGGTGCCGGGACCGTTTTCGATGCGGACCATGCTGGTCGGAGCAGAAGCTGTCAGGGCGGCCGCCGGAGGGAGCGGAATTCTGACGGTCGAAGAAACCGCGGGGACGGCGAGATCGTCAGTGAGAATGACGGTTCTGGCACCTCCGGAAACAGGATAGGCTCCGAATGTCACCGGATTGGGAGCGGAGTAGAGTCCGGTCCCCGGGGGTGTTTCGTTGCTGTGCCAGCCGGTGCTGGCGCCGAGGTTCACCGGGATGATGTTCAACGCGCAGGAGAATTCATCATCGCCGGGAGCGACCGTGCCTTTGTTGTCGAAGCTGGAGGGGCCGGCAAGCGACGCGAAAACGGTGGGCGGTGCCGGGTCGAGTTTGATGTTCTGAAGGCGGAAGGATTCGGCTGCAGAGTTGCTGTTTCCGATGACGCGGATCTGGACGCTGTTGGCGGTGTCGAGGATGATTTGGCTGAAAGCGAACGTGCGATCCACGCCGGGCTCATCGTTGCCGGGCAGCTCCGGCCCGGCGCCGAGGGTGTCGTCGAGTCCAATGAGTCTGCCACTGAGGTCCACATCAGCATCTCCCAGCACGCTGGCGGGCGGGCCGCCATCAATGATGAGTTGCAGGGCGAACGAATCCTCGTCCTCGAATCCGTTCGTGGTGCCGGAGATGGCGTGGAGTTCTGCGGTGAACAGCACGAAGCCGGTGGTGGACAGGTCAACGATTTCGGAATTGACGATCTTGTCAGTTTGCGCGGCCTGATCGGACTGGCTGACCGTACGGGCGGCATCATCAATCGTCCAGCCTGTGAGGGGGGCATCCTCCTCGAGAAGGGGAGTATTGGCGACAGTGAGGTTGTTGCTGCCCATGATGAGGAGAGGAGCCGCGGTGACTTTGGCGACAAAGGCGGGGTTCACGCTGTCGAAGAGGGTGACCGTCTTCGGCGCGATGGGGAAGCCGGTCCATGCGACGGGAGTGGCGTACGGGCCAAAAGCGGAATTGCCGGCGGGTGGGTTGACGTCGGACGTGATCCAGCCGGCGCTGATGGTGCCAGTGCCGTTGACAGAGGCGGTGAACCCAAAAGTGTCGTCGGCGTTATTGAGTGGCGTCCCGGAAAAGCCGCGGGTTCGCGCTGAGGCGGCGGCGGTAAGGGAGCCGGTCAGTTCGGTGAATTCGATGACGATGTCGTCAATGGCCTGAAAACCGTCCGTGCCGGCAACGTTAGGGTCCGTCCACTTGATCATGAGATACTGGCCGGGCGGGACGGCGATGGAAACCGGTGGTGTGAAGCTGACGGCGGTGCGGTTGGCAGCGGCATTCCCGTTGAGAGCGCCGGTGGTGGCCGTGGCGAGCGGTGTGTTGACGGGATTGAGCCAGTCGGCACCGGTGCCAAGGGGCATGAATCCGGCGCCGGCGGCGGCTGTCGCGCTGTTGGGGCCTGACAAAATATTGGTCACCGCGCTGCCTGAGATTTGGTAGAACACTGTGTAGAGTTCATCCACGGCGGCGGGCGGAGTGCCGGTGCCGGTGTTGGTGCGCCAAAGTTCGCCGGTATAGTCCAGCCTTGTGAGTTGAACGGGGCTGGTGCCGGGGTTGTGAAAAGAGACGGCGTAAGCGATGTTCGAGGTCGCTGTTCCGGTGGGTTTGGAGCCGAGCGCGCGGTCGGCAGCCCCGGTGGTTCCGCAGTTGAGCAGGCCGGTGAGAACGGCGGCGCCGTCGGCAGCGAGGGCGTTGACGATGGCAGTGGCGCCATTGTTGATCTGAGCAAACCAGCCCTTGAGGGTGGCGTCATCGGCCCATGTTAGAGTGCCGGCGCCAAGGGAGTCGAAATTCTCGCGGTAAGTCATGGTCCCGGTGAGCGGGATGGGGGAGGCGAGGGCCCTGCCGGAAAGAGCCGTGAGAGCGGCAATGAGGCTTCTTTTCAGATGTAATGCTTTCATTGATTTCGACGGATTGCAGGCTGCGGAGAGGAAAAGCGCCGGGCAAACCCGTGCGATGCGGTGGCAGTCCCCTGAGCCAGAGGGCGACCGGCAGCCCGTGCCGGAAAACTGCCAGTGGTGGAGGGCAGGGGAATCGCCCGCGCAGTAGGCCAGGCGGTCCAGTGCGGCAAGTGTATTGTGGTTCCCGCTCGCGCCGGCCTTCTGAAAAGCAAACCGGCTGCCCCTTGTGAGGGCAGCCGGCGCAGGTTTTGTTGAACGGGGGCGTCCCGGATCAGGGCACCATGGCAGGCCATGGACCGTCAGTGGTCATCACATGGAGGCTATAGAAGCGGCGGGCTACTCCAGCGGTGACAACGATGTTGAAGCTGGCGGGATTGCCGTTGCCGGGGATGGTGGCAAGGCCGCTGTCGTTCCATGACTGGAGGTTGCTGGCGGCGTTTGCGTCATTGGAGACATAGACACGGTAGAACCGGCCGGCTTCGGTTGGGAAGTTGATCAGGTTCGGGTTTCCGGCACTCTGCGTGAGGCGGAGGACGTCGCTGGCATCGGTCGGGCTGGTGCCCATGATCACTTCATAGGCATCGCTGACTCCGTCGCCGTCGGTGTCACCGCCAATGGTGGCGTTGGTGAAGAGCACATCCTGAACGGTGAACGATTCGGAACCGGCCACTCCGGCACCGTAGATCTTGAGTTGCACGGAATTGGCTCCTTCAGGGATGCTGGCGCTGAGGGGAATGAGGGCATCCACCTGTGCGGCAGCATTGACGCCGCCGGTGTTGAACTCGTCACGGACTTTGTTGGCGTTGTAGTCATCGGCGGCGGCGGCATAAACGGCAGCGGTGACGAAATCGGTGCCGGCAGCACCGGTGTAGCCGTTCAGGTAGCCGTTGGGCGGTCCGTTGACTCCGGGATCAACGACCGCACTGGCACCGTCGCCCGCATCCATAGCCGCAGTGATGAGGGGCACGACAGTGGCCCCATCAATGATAAGCTCCGCTTTGAAGCGATCACCGATGTCCAGGTTGGATCCGGTGCTGGTATCGCGGGCGCGGAGGTTGGCGGTGAATGCGACCGCACCGGTGCTGCTGAGGTCCAGAATTTCAGATTCCACAACGCTGTCTGCGGCGAGGCCGGCGGTCATGACCATTGAGCGGTTGCCGATATAGTTGATCCACTCAGGACCTTGAGTTGCGACGCCGACATCGGAGACTCCGGCACCGAAGTCTTTGCGGCCGATGATTGCGGTTTGCGGGGCCGCAGTGGAAGCAGGGACATCTACGGCTAAAGTGACGGGTGCGGGAGCCGCGGGATAACTGGCGTCGGCGATGACCACGTTAATGGTGGTGGCACCGTTCGGGAGGTTGCCCAGCGTGAGGACGGCGGTTCCTACGGGAGGATAAGTGCCGGCACCGGTGATTGTGGCAGGCACGAGGTTTGCGGTCGCAGTGAAGGCAGGCCCGGCGTTGGTGGAAACGACGGAGATGTCGAAGGTGACGGTATCGTCGGCATCACCGGCCGCGTTTTCGTTCCTGACGATAGGACCGACAACCAGGGCGGAGGTTAGCGTGGCCGCCGGACGGGTCAGGGTAAAGGAACTGGTGGCGGCAGGATTCAGATTGTCTGTCAGGGTAATCGTTGCCGGGCTGGCGGAGGCCGGGGCCGTGAAAATAACCGGCTGCGCATCGGCGTAGTTGCCCGCGGCAGGCGTGCCATTGCTGGTCCAGCCGGTGCTGGCTCCGAGATTGAGGCCGGTGACGGTCACCGGGACGCGGATCGTGTCATCGGCGGCGGTCACCGTGTTGTTATTGTTCCATATAACGGCACCGGTTGAAGTCGCGAGCGCGGGACTGGTGTTGGTGCGGAAGACGATGTTGTCGAGGAGCACGTGCTCGGAGTTGGTAATGCCGGTGATGCTCTGCGCGATGATGCGGGCATGCGGATTGGAGGCGGCGGCGGGGATGAATGCATTGCCGTTGAGCTTGTGGAAGACAAAATCCGTGGCCGGGAAATCAATGGCGGGAGCCACTGCGGGAGGTGCGGCGAGATTGATGTAATCCGGGCCGACCGCGATGCTGTCGCCAAACGCGGGTGCAGTGCCGGCGGGCACGTCCTGGATATTGGCAGTGATGATATTGCCGGCGGCGGTATTGGCGAAGTTGCCGTCCTGAGCCACTTCGATCCGGAAGTTGAGGACGTCCCCGGCATCAAGGCCGGTGGTGCTGGTGGAATAGAAGGCGAATTCCATTTCTCCCTGCACAAGGGCACCTTTGAGGGCATTCACGTTCACAGGGTCGGTCGTGAGAGAAGTGCCGTTGGTGGTCAGGTGGAAGTACTTCAGCGTCTCTGTCGAGGGGAGGGGCTGAGTCTGGACGTTGGAATTGCCAGCGGCGGCCCCATTCGTGCCTCCGCTCCAGCCGGGTTCCGTAAGGGTGGTGACAGGCGCAACATACGAGCCATCACCGACGGCGGACGGTGTGAAGGTAATGGTCGGGCTGCTGGCCGCCGTGACCGAATAGATGAACGGCGGGGCCGTGAGGGTGGTCTCGAAGTAGCAGGTGTTGTCCGACTGGTCCTGGATCTTGAGGGTGAGCGGTCCGCCGGAAAAATCCGTGACTGGCAGGTCGAGATTCAGCGCGGTGCCGTAGGCACCGGTCGTGCCGGCCGAAGGGCTGCCTGCAGCGACGACCCATCCGGGTCCAACAGCACCGCTCCCGTTGACGGTGGCTGAATAGATGACACGATCATCAGCGGGGTCCGCAGGGTCCAGTCCCGGGGTCCGCGTGGGGCCGGTGGCGACGGCGGAGACCGAGCAGGTGGCCTGAACCACGTTGGAAACGACGACATCGTCCACGGTGTAGTTGCCTTCAAAGTTAGGCGTGCCGCTGCCCGGGCCATTGTCATCAATCCATGCGACATAGAGGTCACCGTTGACGGCCAGTTTGCCTGGCACAGTGAGGGTGGCGGCGGTCACGGGACCATCCGGGGCCCCGAACGGACCATTGAGCAGGGTCCAGCTTCCGATGGTGCCGGTCTTACTGAAATAAACCTGGATGCCCGCCAGCGGATCAGTGCCGACGGCTCCAGTTCCGGGTCCGGAGTCCACGGGGCTGCCCAGCGTCCATGCAAGATCAATCGAGGCCACCGGAGCGCCGCTCGTGTTTTGGAAGCGTCCGATGAGTGCATGGTAGCGGATGCCCGTCGGGCCGGACAGCATTTCGCCGGGGGCGACGACGTGCCGGATGGGCGCCCCCAGGCTGGACGCAGCGGGCTCAGTGGCGATGGAATTGGCAGCAGCGGTCCAGTCGGTGGCGGCAACGGGCCATGCCAGAGTGGCGGAAACGCCAGTGGTCGGGTTGTCCATTCCGTTGGCCACGGTTCCCAGGACGGTGAGGTCGCCGCCGCCTCCGGCGACGGACACGGAGGCGAAGTCTGCACCTGATGGCGGCGCGGCAAAGTCCACCGTGGTGCCGGCTGCTGGAATGCTGACCGCGGCCGCAGCGGTTCCAGTGAGAGTTGCGAGAAGCGGCAAGCTTGCGGCAAGTGCCAGGACGTTTGTTTTCATGTGTGGAGGTGAGTTGGGGGGAGTGTGCGTTTGAGAGCGAAGCCTACCCACGGTCCATGCCAATTCGAGGAGGCGCGAATTGCGGGGGGTACTCGTCGCGTGAACGATCAGGGAAAAGGCGGCGCAAGGGCTGATTTAGCACCCGCCGCCTGCAGGGAGCAAGCGGTTTGTAAAGCCGGTCGCTTTTAACCATGCCGGATATGGGCACGGTGATATCAGCAAGCCGGGATCGTCCCTGCGGCGCTGGATCCAGGCACTCAACCGTGACGAGGACGAGGACGAACCTGGAACCGGAAGCTACTCTCCGTCCCCATCGCACCGCGGTTCTTTGCTGAAGGGTGGACACCGAACGGGCACAGCCATTTTCCTGCCACGGCCTGGCGAACCGGGCAGGCATCATGAGTTCTGAGGCTCGGGGCGGGCAACCGGTGGCGGACCGCCCGCGTGGACCATCCGGGGCGGTTGCCTGCTTCCCGCCGGCGGCTGATGCGCAGGGATGAAGTCCCGGATTGCCGCGTCCCTGGCCCGGGCGCGGACGTAGCACACTCCGTCGCTCATCAAACCAGCGCGACGCATCATGGACGAATTGCCCGACAAACTCAAAGGCCTCGCATGGGGCTCCTTCATTGGAGACGCGCTGGCCATGCCCGTTCACTGGTATTACGACCGGTCTGCTTTGCAGCGCGATTATGGAGTCGTGCGCGGCTACCTGGCCCCGGGGAATCCTCATGCCGACAGCATCCTGTGGCGCTCGGAATACAAGCCGCTCAATCAGAACGGTGAAATTCTGCACGATCAGGCGCAATACTGGGGGCAGCGGGGCATTCACTACCATCAGTTCCTCAAGACTGGCGAAAACACGCTCAATCTCCAACTCGCGAAAACACTCATGGAGTCGCTTATCGCGCGGGGTTGCTATGATGCGGATGATTACCTCAGCCGTTACATCCGCTTCATGCTCACGCCGGGCTCGCACTGCGACACCTACGTCGAGGAGTATCACCGGAAGTTCTTCACGGCCTACTCCCGCGGCACCGCTCCCCGGAAGTGCGCCGGGAGCGACATTCACATCGGTGGTCTTGCCCACATCGGGGTGCTCTGCGCGTTTTTCGGAAGCGATCTTCCGGCATGCCGGCAGGCTGCGAGGGAACACATCGGTCTCACTCATCGCGCGCCGGAAGTCCTTGCTGCGGGTGACGCGATGGTGCGGATCGCCGGATCTGTGATCGCCGGGGTCAACCTGCGTGAGGCGATTTTTGAGCATGGTTCCGACTGGCTGTCGAAGCGCAAGGCAGAGCAGTGGTCCCGGGAGCCGGACGAAGTTGTAATCGGACACCGGGTGAGCCCCGCCTGTTATATCGCCGACGCGTTTCCCGCCTCACTCTATCTCGCATGGAAGTATGCCGATGATTTCGAAGCCGGGGTCATTGCCAACACCAATGCCGGCGGCGACAACTGCCACCGCGGTGCCGTGGCTGGTGCTCTGCTCGGGGCTGCTTCCGGGACCACCCGGATCCCCGCGCCGTTCGTTGAGGGAATTCACGGCACGGAGAACCTCTCGGCGCAGATTGATCTACTAACCGGAATCCAGCGTCAGCGCACACCGGTTTCCCCGGGGGGATCAGATTTATCAAACACTGCGGGAGCCGCGGGCAGTTGAACGAAAGGAAGCCATCGGAGCGGGAATTCATCGCTTTACGCATCCAGGAGTGTAGCGGAAAATGACGTGCCGGTGGATTTGGCCGGCATGCGCCACGCCATGAAACTCACCCTGACCTTTCTGCTCGCCGCCTCAGTCGCTTCCGCACGCGCCAACGGAGGGGGCTATGCCTCGGGCGTGAAGTACACCGGCTCGGTTGCGCCGTTTCAACCGGAGGGCTGTGAGAAAGTGCAGATCGTGAAGGAGCATCTGGACATCCTGCTCGGCGAAAAATCCGCGGCGGTCACGGTGCGCTACGAAATGCAAAATGTGAGCGGTGACACCGCGAAGGTGCGCTTTGGATTTCCCGTGGAGGCAGTGGAGCCCATGGTTTTCAATGTCGGGCCCAGGCCGGGGCCACTATCCTATTGCCGGAATTACAGCGTCAATGCCGGGGGCCGGACGGTGAAATCGGAATATGCGGGAGCGTTGTTCTCCGAGGGGAAAATCCCCGCGTTCCCGGGTTCGGAGGCCTTTCAGGGGATCAAAGGCTGGATGGTTTCGGAAGTCAAATTCCCCGCCGGCAAGACGACTGCTGTGGAGATCCGCTATGACTCCGATTACGATCACCGGTCCGTGTCGGTCTCGGATTCCGGCACGGTCTATCCGCACACTTTTCGCTACCGGCTTTCCACCGGCGCGGTCTGGCACGGCCCCATCGCGGAGGGAACGGTGCGGGTGCGCCTTGCGGACGGCCTCAACGCTGCGCCGGTGACTATCAAAGCGCCGGCGAACAAATTCAAAAAGCATCCTGACGGCGGATG
>JANNVM010000120.1:0-18493 GCA_031414455.1 Verrucomicrobiota bacterium | reverse complement strand
CTTGAGTTCCTTTTCACGCGCGACGAACCACAGCGGTTGCCCGGCGTCGTCAAGGATCGGAGTGATCGCCACAGTCACCCGGTAGAGGGTGCCGTTTTTATGATAGTTGGCCAGCGTTTCGCGGCAGGGAACGCGGTCCCGCACCGCCTCTCGAATCCGCTGCACGGCCGCGGGATCGGTTTCCGGTCCCTGGAGTACGCTCCCAGGCTTGCGTCCCTTGAGTTCCTCAAGTGAATAGCCGCACATGGCGACGAAGGTGGGATTCACCCACTCGACGATCCCATCCGGGCCGGTGACTACAAATCCGTCATGCTCCGTTTGACGCGGGTGACCATCGAGTGATTCCATGATGCGCAGTTTGACTCCCGCAGCAGCAGACAGTGTCACCGGCAAGTGCGCGACGACCACCGCGGTTCCCACTTCCTCAAGGCCGGCCACCATTCCCCGAAGTTCATCGTGGAATTCGAGGATGAGTTCGAAATTCTCACGCTCGGGCGCCGTCATGGCGCCTGAAACATAAAGGGAGGCACGGTCCTGGAGTAATTCGCTGAGCATAAAGTTGGGGTGATGATATGCGGAGTTACGCATCGCGGCCAACACAAGATGCCAAAAAAACGGGGAAATCACGTAAAAGGTTGCGGCGGCAGGGAACCGGGCGGGTGCCCGGCGCACTCACGAAAATATCCCGCCCGGACCTCACGGGACGGGAATGCCGGCGATTTCCGTTAGTTACCGCCTGCCCGGATCGCCCCAAGGGCGGAGCGCTTCCACCTTCCGGGACAGAGTCGCGGCCCCCGCGCACGAACGTCAGCGGCGTCATTCCAGACGCAGAGATCAGCGCGTTTTTGAAAAATAAAATTCGCGTCCGGCCGCCGCATTACGGCGTTCAACATCATGCACCCCAAAAGCGTGCCATCAAACACAAACCAAACACACTACCAAATGAAGAACATCCTTATCACCGCCCTCACGGCTGTCACCCTCGGATCATTCGTCGTCACCGCGCTGGCGGAGAAGGCGGAGAAGACTGAAGCGCCCACCGTTGTCGCCATCGCCGCGGGCAATAAAGACTTTTCCACTCTCGTCGCCGCCGTGAAGGCCGCCGGACTCGTGGACACTCTCAATGGCACCGGGCCGTTCACGATCTTCGCTCCCACCAACGAAGCCTTCGAGAAACTGCCGAAGGGCACCGTCGAAGATCTCCTGAAGCCGGAGAACAAGGAGAAGCTCACCGCAATTCTCACCTATCACGTTGTCGCCGGCAAAGTCATGGCCGCCGACGTGAAGGCCGGCAAGGTGAAGACCGTGCAGGGCGGCGAACTCGTCATCGCCACCGAAGGCGGCGTTACCGTCAACGGCGCCAAAGTCATCAAGACTGACATCGTCGGAAAGAACGGCGTCATCCACGTGATTGACACCGTTGTCCTCCCCAAATAAGCGCAGACCAGTGCGCTGATCTGACGGGTGGCCCGGGGCGGAAGCTCCGGGCCATTTTTTTGTGTTTACATCCGAAGAGCCAGAGGCCGGATGTTCCGAAAAGCATCCCGGGACCGGTTCCGCCCCGTTGACGTGGCTCCCGGAAAATCCGGCGAAAAACAAGTTGCCAAACAGGGCACGGGGCGGCAGTTTCACGCCAGTTTCCCTCCGCGGGTGGTCTGTTCAAGGTTCCGCCCGGGTGCTCTTAGGCTGGTTTGCTGAAGGTCTGTCAATCCGCTGAGACGCCGGAAATCCGTTCCTCCTCAGGGCCGCATTACAGCCATGCTGTATTTTCCCAAAGCCATTTCCCTCCCGGGCCGCCGACCAGGCCGGGGACGAGACGGTTTTTCCCGCGACCCCCGGACCGGCCTGCCCCCCCCTCCTCCCTTCCTAAACAACACCCGCTCTCCATTCCCGCATGGCAGGTCATAACAAGTGGTCCAAGGTCAAGCACATCAAAGCCGCCGTAGATGCGAAGAAAGGCAAAGTCTTTTCCCGGATCTCCCGCGAACTCACCATCGCCGCCAAAAACGGCGGGCGTGACCCCGACCTCAACCCGCGCCTCCGCACCGCCATTTCCGCGGCCAAAGCCGCCAACATGCCGAACGACAACGTGGACCGCGCCATCAAGAAGGGCCTCGGTGAACTGGACGGCGCAGCGATGGAGGAAATCACCTACGAAGGATACGCCCCCGGCGGCGTGGCGCTGCTCATCGAGTGTGTCACCGATAATAAAAACCGCTCGTCCGCGGACGTGCGGACCGCTTTCAACAAAGGCGGCGGCAGCATCGGCACTCCCGGAAGCGTGATGCATCAATTTCACCGGAAGGGCGAAATCAAATTCCCCGCCGCTGCCGGCAGCGAGGACGCCATTCTCGAGGCCGCCCTCGAATCCGGCGCAGACGATGTGGTCAGCGATCCCGATGAGCACACGGTCTATACCGCGCCGGATCAGCTCTATGCCGTGGCCGGGGCCATGAAGCAGCGCGGGCTCGCCGCCGCGACCTGCAAACTCGTCTATGTGCCCGGCACCACCGTCACTCTCACTGACGTGAACGCCGCCCGCGCGGTGCTCAAACTTTACGACCTCCTCGACGACCTCGACGACACCCACGACGTCCATGCCAATTTCGAAATTGCTGACGACATCGCGGACCAACTCCACGCCTGATATTTACCAACCCTGGCCACCAACAGCCATGACCGACGAAGAAAAAGATTTACCATCCGCCATCCTGAGATCGGCGAAGAAAGCCGTTGCCAAAAAAGTGGCGGTGAAAAAAGCCCCGGCCAAAAAAGCCGCCAAAAAAGCCAAGCCGGTCGAAGTGCCGGTGGAAGCGCCGCCGCCGCCAAAGAAGGCGGTGAAGAAGAAAGCGGCTTCCGTCAAAGAGCCAGCGCCAGCGCCTGCCGCGGAGGCACCTGCGTCGAAGAAAAAAGCCGCTCCGAAAAAGAAGGCTGTGGTCAAAGCCGGCCCCGCCGCCGTCGAGGTCGCGCCCGCTGCGCCGGAGCCTGTGGCTGAGACGCCGCAATCCGAAGCCGCAACGGAATCCTCCGGGCGACTGCCGCACCGCGAGCCGCGCCATGACCGGGGCCCGCGAAACAGGCAACCCCGTGAGCAGGGCCAGGCTCCACCGCGCGAACAGGGCCAACAGCAACCTCGCGAGCAAGGGCAGGCTCAACAGCAGAACCAGGGTCCGCCGCAAGGTCAGCCGCAGCCGCAGGGCCAGCCTCCGCGCGACCTCGGCCCCGACGGCCAGCCGCGCCGCCTGACAAAGTGGGAACGGTGGAAAGCCCGGAAGGAAAAATTCAAAGAGATGAAGCGTCAGCGCTACATGGAGAAGCAGGGCGGGGGACGTCCTCAGGGCGGCGGCGGCCCGCCCGGCGAAAACGGCCACGCTCCGCACGACGGCCCGCCCGGTGAGAACGGCGAACGCCCGCAACGCATGGAGCGCCCGGAGCGCCCGGAGCTGCCGCTCGGCCCGCCGGAGGACTGCGCCGGCCTGCTGGAACTAACACCCGGCAAGGGTTTTGGCTTCCTTCGCCCGCGGGAACGCAACTTCGCTCCGCTGCCAACCGATCCCTTTGTTACTCCGGAAATGGTGCGCAATCTCGGCCTTCGCGACGGGCTCTGGATCGAAGCCATCATGCGCCGCGGCGGACGCGGCCCGCAGGTCATCGAGATCAAATCCGTCAACGGCCGGGCGCCCGATGCCTATCGGTTGCTGCCGCTTTTTGAGGAACTGACCGCGATCAATCCCAACAAGCGCTATGTGCTCGAAACCTCCGCAAGCCGCTACACCACGCGCCTCATTGATTTCATCTCGCCCATCGGGCGCGGTCAGCGCGGGCTCATCGTCGCGCCGCCGCGGGCCGGCAAGACGACCATCCTCCAGCACATCGCGGAGGCCGTTCGTCAGAATTATCCTGACATCAAACTCATCGTGCTGCTGGTGGACGAGCGGCCGGAGGAAGTGACGGAGATTTCCCGTGCCATTCCCGGGGCCGAAGTCATGGCCAGCAACAACGACCGCGATCCGCGCGAGCACATCCGCATCGCCGCGCTGGCCATGGAGCGGGCCCGCCGACTCGTCGAGGCCGGCGAGCATGTGTTTATGTTGCTGGATTCCATCACGCGCTTGGCCCGCGCCTTCAACAACGCCATCCGCGGCCACGGTGGCGGCAAAGGCAGTCTCTCCGGCGGTGTGGACGCCCGCGCTCTCGAAGGCGCGCGCCGCATGTTCGCCAGCGCCCGCAATACGCGCGAAGCCGGCAGCCTGACGATTGTCGGCACTGCCCTGGTGGAAACCAACAGCCGCGCCGACGACCTGATTTTCCAGGAGTTCAAAGGCACCGGCAACATGGAGCTGGTCCTTGATCGCAAGATCGCGCAGCAGTATATCTATCCCGCCGTGGACATCTTCAAAAGCGGCACCCGCCGCGAGGAGTTGCTCCTCCCGCCGCACCAGATGGAAAAAGTCCACGTCATCCGCCGCGGTCTCGCCGGTCACAAACCCGTCGAAGCCGTCGAACGCCTCATTCACTTCATGGAACGCTTCAATAACAACGCGCAGTTGCTCGTGGAGATTAAGAGCAGGGAGTAGCGACATCGTAGCGTGGGCTTCCAGCCCGCCTGCTTTTTCTGATATACCGGTGGGCTGGAAGCCCACACCACGCCATGCCACTGCTCGTCGTGCTCTCCACCTTTCCCGATGCTGCCGCGGCCCACGCCGTGGCGGAAAATCTCGTAAGCGAGCGGCTCGCCGCGTGTGTGAATGTGCTGCCGGGTGTGGAGTCCATTTACCGCTGGCAGGGAAAAGTGGAAACCAGTCAGGAAGTGCTCGCTGTGATCAAGACGACCGCTGATCGCTATCCAGAGTTGGAGAAGCGGCTGCGGGAGTTGCATCCGTACGAAGTGCCTGAAATTGTCGCTCTTCCCGCGGCGGCCGTGGCGGAGAGTTACCTCGCATGGGTCACGGCGAATACGCAGACGGAATGAACCGGTTTGCCTGACGCATGGCATTCCGCTGGACGCCGCCGTCTCCACGCATAAGCGGACACCATGCCCGCACGCACCGGACTCAAAATCACGTTTCTCGGCACCGGCACTTCCACCGGAGTGCCGATGATCGGCTGCGACTGCGCCGTGTGCCAGTCCACCGACCCGCGCGACAACCGCCTGCGCTGCTCGCTGTGGATGCAGACGCCGGAGTTGCAGTGGGTGGTGGACACCGGTCCGGACTTTCGCACGCAGTGCCTGCGCGCGGGTGTGAAACATCTGGATGCCGTGCTCATCACACATCCGCACACGGACCACATCATGGGATTCGACGATCTGCGGCGTTTCACGTTCGGGGAGAACGAAATCATGCCGGTGTATGCCTCTGTGGAGACGATGGAAGCGCTGCGGCGGGTTTTTGATTTTGCCTTCAACGGAAACAACCGCTACGCCGGCTATCTAAAACCCGATCCACGGGAAGTGAGCGGACCGTTTCTCCTCGGAGCCACAACCGTCACGCCGCTCCCCGTCGAACACGGCCGCGTCATGACGACCGGCTTCCTCCTCCAGCACGCCGGCGGCGCGCGCATTGCCTATCTGCCGGACTGCAAACGTATTCCCGACACGACACTCGCGATCATGGATGGCGTTGATATGCTCATCGTGGACGCCCTCCGCCGCCGCATCCATCCCACCCATTTCAATGTGGAGGAATCCCTCGCCGCGGCCCGCGCCGTGCGGGCGAAACAGACGTATTTCACACACCTCAGCCACGAACTGAGCCACGCGGAACTGGAAGCCGAACTGCCGCCGGATGTGCGTGTGGCCTCCGACGGGCTCGTGCTGGAATTGTAAAAGCTCCAAGCTCCAAGCTCCAAGCACCAAGCACCAAGCACCAAGCACCAAGCACCAAGCACCAAAGAGCCGACTGAAGGGAGACAGCCGAACACTCTGCTTTCGTTTCTGAGGCAACCTCCAAACATCAAACATCAAAAAGCGGGGCCGAGCCGGGCCATTGGTGCTTGGAATTTGGTATTTCTTTGGTGCTTGGTGCTTGGAGCTTGATGTTTCTTTTGGGTCCGCTGCCAGTCGCCGGAAAGTTTTCTGTCACTTTCCACCCTTTCCCGTCAAAGAGTGTACCGGCATGTCCACTCACGCAGATTTCCTCTACCTCTTTCGCCAGTGCGAGCAGGATCTCCGCGCGTTCATCGGCGCGATGGTGCGGGATGTTCATGCGCGGGAGGATCTGTTCCAGGATGTCAGCCGTACGCTGTGGGAAAAGTTCGAGGACTATAATCTCGACTACGCTTTCGGTGCCTGGGCGCGGGGCATCGCCGCGCGCAAGATGCTGGAGGCGCGCCGCCGCAACGCGAAGTTCCCGCTCATCTTCCCGCCGGAAACCATCGCGGCCATCCTTGAGGCCTTCGAGGAGGCGGACGAAGACACCACCCTGCACGAAACCGCGCTGCGCCTCTGCGTGGCGGAACTGCCGCCGCGCTCCCGCGAAATCCTGACACTGCGCTATCAGCAGGGCCTTCCCTGCGACCGGATCGCCGGGCGAACCGGATGCAGCCTCAAGGCCATCCACCAAATCCTCTGCCGTCTCCGTCAGGCGCTCCACACCTGCATCAAACGCCGCATCGCCCGCGATGATCTGGAACTTCCCGAATCTGAATCCGACGAACCCGCCATCTCCGCTCACCATGAATAGCGACGCTTCTCTCGACGATCTCATCTCGCGTCACTTTGACGATGCCACTTCCGCCGGTGAAAGCGCAGCACTTGCCCAGCAGCTTGCGGACGATCCCTCCGTCGCCCTGCAATTCGTCCACACTGCAAGGCTCCACGCCTTGCTGGAAGCGGCCGCGCCGCCACGGGCCGGGCGGCGTTCGCGGATCCTCCGCCGCTGGGCCGCATTCGGAGCCGCTGCCGCTCTGATCGCTGTTGGAGCGTGGGCCGCGATCTTCTTCTGGAGCAAGCCGCTCACATCATCGAGCCGCCCACGGACCGTTTTGGATACCGGAGAGCACCGCTCCGATCGTAAACCACTGCCGCCCGGCGTGAAGCTGCGGACTGTGAAGAACTTCGCCAGTGCCACCACCGTGCCGCCAGCCAGTCTCGATTACCTGCTCTCCAATTTCTACGTTCATGCTGATCCCAATGGTCTTACCGTGGCTGAAGCTCTCAATCTTTTGGAGCAGGCTATCAAAGAGGCCAATCTTCTGCGGCGTCCGGAGTTGGATGCACTGAGGTTCACCGCCGACACTGCCTCCCTTACACCCATACTCGATCCAAGCGGGCGCAATCAGGTCCCTGAACTCCGCGATGACTTCAAAGTGCAGGGAATTCGCTCTCGTTCCCAAATCGTTTCACCACTGCGCCAGCCCTATACAATTAGGGACTATCTCAGGGTGTGCGCGCTCTACTGCGACGTCACCCAGGAGCCTGGAGGGATACGCTATGTCCGTGATCCCCGAATGGCCGCTCGCGATGATGTCACTCTGAACAACCGAGTGTTCAGAGTGAATCCTGATTTCATAAGCCGATACAGGATTCCGCATCCTCCTTCGCAGGACCCATTCCAGTCGCAACCCGCCGTCGCGCAGAATTCCTCCAGCGAAGTTTTGCTCGAACACTTTGGAATCACCCTTTCTTCGCCGGAACTGTCCAGCTTCGATTCGACCTCAGGGCGGCTCTTTGTAAAAGCCAGCCAGTCAAAGCTGGACCGACTCGAAGCGATCCTTGAAATCAGCGAAAATCCGCGGCCCGTGCAGCTTTACCTCACTACGAAGTATATCCTGTGCCCGCCGGAGGTTTTGCCGGCGAGCTTCGATGCCGCGACCGGCATGTTGCTCAGCGAGGTGGAGTTTCAGAAATTCAGCGAGCATCTGTCCGTGGCAAAGGGCGTTGATCTTGCCACCGCACCCGCCGTCATTATGCGCCCAGGGCAGATGGCCGCCCTGGTGATACAGCGCGATCTGCCCGGCAGCCAGCCCATTGCGCCTGGTCAATCTGACTGGTTTGGATTGCGACAGGAAATCCTGACCACCTGCGTCGGCGAAACGATTCAGGTCAGCGGTCTCGTGGATCTCGGCATGCCGGCGACATCCGGAATGGTGCCGTTTTCTGAGATCATCGGGAACGACAATGCCTTTCACAACTACGGAGCGGAGAGCGTCAGGCATCACATGACTGGCTACGACATCTGGGTGCCCAACGGCTACACTGCGATGTTTACGCTCGACGTGGACACCGGTGGCCGTGGCGTCGCCGTCGCCTGCGTCACGGCTCAGGTGGTCGATCCCGCCGGGCAGTGATGGCGAGGTGCCTAACGGCAGAAGTGCCACACGATCGCCGCCATCAGCAGCGTCAGGGTGACAGCCATGAGTCTGCGCTCAATGGCGGGAGTTGTCGGAGCCGGGGGGGACGGAGCGCGAAGGTGCCCTATCGCTCCTTCTATCAAGCCTCTGCAGGGAGGCGAAGGGCAACTTCGCGTTCGGTTTCGGCTACTTCAGAGCGAGCCGGAAGAACGTCGTCAGCGGCTGCGGAGCTGGAATGACGGCATTGTAGGCGCCGGCGGTGCTTGTCGCCGTCACGGCGGCCAGGTCCTGCCACGGGCCGTCAAGCGCGGTGCTGGACTGCACGGTGTAGGTCACCCCCGGCACCGCCGTCCACTCGAGGCGGAAGACACCGCCGCCGACGCTGCTGACACTGCTCAGGTGCAGCCAGTCGGCACTGCTGGCGGGATCGGTTTGCGCGAGAATTTCAAAGAGGTCGCTGGCACCGTCACCATCGGCATCGCTGGTCGCGCGCGTCCCCGCAACAATCAAAGTGCCGCCGGCATCGTCGAGGGCTGCGGCGGGAACGCCGAGCGCAGAGAGGGCCGCGGCGTTGTAGGATCCGGCGGGAATCACCGCGCCGTCCACGACAAAATCACCAACCGTGACACTGTGCGACAAGCCGATCCGCCCGGTGCCGCTGCGCTGCAGCACAGTGGCCGGCAGCAGCGTGTTCGCAGCCGTCCGCAGCGTGCCGCTTTTCACTGCAAGGCGCCGGGCTGAGCCTGCAGCGGCGGCGTCCGTGAGCACCACTTCCGGATTCTCCAGCCACAGCTCGCCGGTGAACCCATCCGCCGGCGACTCCAATTGCAGCCGGCCCGCCGCGGTGCCGATGACTTTGATAGTGCCCGCACCTGACAGCGCCGCGCGAAGATCCAACTCCACTGCCGCCGTGTCCAGAGTGCCGCTCACGGGCACTTCCAGTCGCGCCCCCGCACCGCCGACGCTAATCGGCACGGTCATGCCCTGCTGGATCATGGCGTTCCGCAGAATGATGCGCGAAACGCTGGCCTGACCAGTATGCTTGAGTCGGAAAATGGCACCGTTCCGCAGGTCCATGGCGGCTCCGGGGAACACGGGATCAGCCACCGGCGGCGGGCGGAGCGTGAGATTGTCCGTGATGGCAAAATGGCTCGCGTCCGGCACCACCCCGCCTTCCCAAGTGCCTGCCTTGAGCCAACTGTCACCCGTAGTGTGCGTGACCGTCTGCCGCAGTTCGATCACCGATGGCAGCGAAGCCGGATCGCGCGGATTACTCCCTGCGTTGCGTTCAATGCGGTCGTTGTAGGTATCGCCGTCCGTGTCCGCCAGCAGCGGGTCCGTTTCGTTCGCATCCAGAATGCCGTCGTTGTTGAGATCCTCCTCCGCTTCTGTCAGGCCGTCGCCATCCTGGTCTTCGGCCGTGTCATCTGTCACGGCGATGCTGAAGGTTCTGGTGAAACTGAGGCCCGCACTATCCGTTACTTTCACGAGCACCGACAGGGCGCTGCGCAATTCGTAGTCCGGAGATTGCGCGACCAGGAGCCGGTTGCCGGCGATGGCCACCAAAGCGTTATCTGTGCCGCCGGCCCCTGACACCAGCGTGTAGCCGTGAGCGTCACCGGAATCGGCATCCGTGGTGGAGAAGGTGCCCAGCAGCGTGCCCGCAGACGCGTTTTCAGCCACCGTGGCCGGCGCAGGTGCAAGATCCAGCGATGCCGGCGCGGCCGTAAAAACGGCATTCGTGCGCTGCACGGCGAGCAGCTTGACGCAGGCATTGCCCGCGGCATCGGTCGCCTTCACCCGCACCGTGTAGTCTCCCGGCGCAAGGACGGCGCTGCCGTTTTTTACACGCAGTTCGGTGCCCGCGATTTCAAACAGATCATTGGAATAGCTGTTCACAGAGGAGCCGTCCGTTGCGCTCAACGTCATGTCCAGACTGATGTCACTGGACGTGATCGCCTGTTGATGGACCTCAACCGCCAGCACGTTAGTTCCGGACAGCAGCAGCGTCAGTTTGTCGGGCGTGATGGTCACGGGATCGTAGTCGCTCTCGTCGCCGCCGCTCACTCCGCGGTTGGCCGGCGTCGTGTCCGTCACCGCGATGCCGTCCGCCACACCGTCGCGGAACAGTTCCTGCCCGTTCAGATAGACGACACAGCCATCGTCGATCATCAGCGTCGCCTGCAGGGCCGTAATGACTGCGGGATCCGCCACCGCAAACGCCTTGCGGAACCAGGTGGTAAACGGCTTCGCTGCAGCATCGGCGCCGTAGCTCACTTTGGTCGCCTGCCAGGTATCGGCGTTGCCGGAATCATAGCCCAGTGGTGCCGGACCCGTGCCCCACGCGGAGTCGTCGAAATCCCCCGCCATCCAATTCGCCGCGGGTGCGACGCCGGTATCATAATAGCGCCAGCCCGCGGCACCGGCCGTTAGCAGATTCCGGGCAGTCGTCGTCACCTCCGGCTCAAGGGTGAACGTGTGCGTGAGGTTGTCGGCATCCACCGCACGGAGCTGCCCGGCCAGCCCGCCGGCAGGCACGTTGGAAGGGAATGCCGCAGGCGTTAGCGTGATATCCGTGACCGGCTGATTTGCGAACGCCACTGTCGCCGCGTCATGCCACGTGCCGTAGCTGCCGTTCCAGAACCCCGCATCCGATCCGCCGTCCTCGAAATAGACACTGCGCACGCCCGGCCCGTAGCCCCGGAACTCATGCGACTGCACCACCCACGAAGTCGTCGCTCCCGCGAGCGCCGTCGCCGTGCCCACATTCCATGAAGCGACCGCTGTGCCCGCGGCATTGCGCAGCTCCACTTTGAGATAGTAAGTGTCGCCCACGCCATTGTTGTTGCCGCTTCCGTTATACATGCTGATGGCCTCACTGACGCTGATGGGCGGCGCGGCATCCAGCTCCGCCGCCGTCGCGCCCTTCGCCAGCAAATCAATGGTCTGGGAACGCTGGCACAGCCCGTAGGATGTAATGAAATAGCCTCCGTCGCTGTCATAGCCCCCGCCGCCGGTGGCCCAGCCGCTGCCACCGTTTGCAATAACCGTCCAACCGGTGGCCACCGCTTCCGTGGCCGAGCCATTGGTCAGCAAATTCTGTCCGGCGATGATTTCCGCATTAAGGATTCCTGCCCCGGCGAGGGAGGCAGCGGCAATAAGGGTACGACAAGACATGGCCAGCCCGGAAGGCAGGCCGCGGGCCGCCCCGGCGGAGGGAGAGTACATCATCATGCTCCATGTAAAGCCCTGCTGCCCTGATTTATCAACCACTCGCGCGGCAGCGTGCCTTTTCATCGCCCCCGTGCGATCCACTGGCGGCAGCGCCCGGGCACGCTATGCACCCGCATGAATCCATCCCCCCGGGCCTCCGGCCTCGTCGTCCTCACCGGCGCCGGTATCTCCGCCGAGTCCGGCCTGCCCACCTTTCGCGCCTCCGACGGACTCTGGGAAGGCCATCACATCGAAGACGTCGCCAGCCCCGAGGGCTTCGCGCGCGATCCCGCCCTCGTTCACGACTTCTACAACCAGCGCCGCGCCGCCCTCGCCGGCGTGTTGCCCAATGACGCACACCACGCCCTCGTCACTCTGGAAAAGCGCTGGCCCGGCGGCTTCCTGCTTGTCACCCAAAACGTGGACGACCTCCACGACCGCGCCGGCAGCCGCCGCCTCCTCCACATGCACGGCCAGCTCCTCCGCGCCCTCTGTCAGCGCTGCGACGCCTCATTCCCATGGTCCGGCGACATGACTTCCGCCACCTTCTGCCCGCAATGCCACGCCCCCGGCGGCCTGAGACCCGACATCGTCTGGTTCGGCGAAATGCCCTATCACATGGACGACATCCTCACCGCCCTCCACCGCTGCACCCACTTCATTGCCATCGGCACCTCCGGCCATGTTTATCCCGCCGCCGGATTCGTCGCCGCCGCCGCCGCCGCAGGCGCCCGCACCATCGAAGTCAACCTCACCTCCACCGCCGCCTCCGACGCCTTCGCCGAACACCGCACCGGCCCCGCCTCGTCAGTGCTGCCGGCACTCGTCGAAGAACTCTGCGCCGGCCTCCTGGACTAGCAAGCTCAGCGACCCGGCCCGCGGAATGTTAACTTGCAACAGTGACGCGATGGCCGGCTTCGCTGTAGAGCAAAGTTAGCTGTCATCTTCTTGTTAACTGTCTCCACAATCGTCTCCACCAGGACTCGCCTTCAAACCGAAGCTGCTCCTTCAATTCTTCTCTGTTCGTGTCGGTCATGAGTTACGGAGGGCGGGCTGGCGGCGTGTTGTTTTTGCCACACATTGGCGAGAGAGGCGACAGAATTGTGAGTTTCGGGGCGGGGGGCGTCATATTTTTTGCTGAAGGTGGCGGGCGGAGGAGGCTGCTTTTATTCTCATTCCATTCTAACATATCGCCTCTTATCGCGCTACAGTCGTTGGTGTGAGACTGTTAACCGCCTGCGTCGAGCCGTAGTCAACGATGACGTTCTCGCCGTTCTGGATCACCGTGACCGTCCGCGCCTCACGCTTGCGGCCAATTGCTCCGCAATCCACCTCGCGTCTCCGTCCTTCGATCTTGAATCGCACGACAGCCAGCCGGGAGTCAGGAGGGTTGACCACGACCGCAGTCCGCGCGCCAGGAGCGAGGGAGCCGATTTGATGAACGTTGGGACTTACGTCCACGGTCACCTCCTCCAGCACGCTTCCGGTATGATTCACGACACAGACCTCGGAGGGACGCGGAAAAGCGAATTCCACCGCAAGGTGCCAAACGAAATTCCCGAAGGCTCCCAAAAGGATACCTGCGATCAGAACGAGAACCGTCTTCAGTTTCATGGCGGAAGTCGTGTTAGCGGGCGGATCCTTCCCGGGCCGCCTCCAACTGCGCCGCCAGTTCGTCCCCGGCGGTGAGAAGGATGAGGTCTATGGGGAGGATGACGCCGTTTTCATCGCGCAGGACGTTGGCGGGATGGGCATCGAAGACGGCGAGGTTGTCGAGATCGCGATAGAAGCAGAGCGCGCCCCGGTGGCCGGCGGCGATGCCATCAAGGAGCAGGAGCCGGCGCGCGCGCATGAAGGCGATGATTTCCTCCGGCTCCGCGGCATCGCCCACCACCGTGGGCTGGGATGTGAGGATGACGAGCCTGCCACCTTCTCGCGTGACGCCCTCAAGGCGGACGTCGTCGCCGAAGTATTCATTGCCGAGGCGGAGGCGCTCAAGGTATTCGCCGGGCAGCGCTTCCGCGAGGCCCGGATACACCGGCCCGGCGACGACAGTAAACCCGCAGCGGCCTGGATAGGTGGCTTTGAAATAAGTCGGGCTGGCGTCATAGACCCGATGCTCCTCACCTCCCCTCTCCATCAGGCCGAGCCATGCGGCCGGCACATCTATCCAGCGGTCACCTTGACGCGCCCAGCTTTCAAGTTCGCGTTCTTCGCGACCTCGGCGGAAGCTTCGCTCGCGAGGCGATGCTCCAGCCGGCGGCGGCGCAGACTCTCGGAGGAAACGCGCGGCTGATTCAAGCGCGCCTTGAGCAGCTCTTCGGGTGAAGTCAGGATGATGACTGGTCTGGCCATGCTGCCCACCCTCCACCATCCGGCGGGCATCGTCAAATTGTCCCTGATACGGCCCGCAGTGCTGTTCTTTCACTGTCTGCGTCAGCTCGATGAGGAAATTCTGCCGGTGCGGCCCTGGTTACGGCGGTTGCCTTTGCGGGACGTGACAGGGCGACAACCACCAGCGACAGCGCGGCAGCGACTGTCCCGGCCTCCCCGTGGCTGATTATTTCACGGATGGCCGCGAGCGCTTCGTCGCGCCCGGAATCCGCACAGGCCCCGCGCTATTCGCCGCTCGCCCGGGTGGCGCTGATCGGGTAGCATCCTGCGGCGAGGATTTCATTTACCACGCGCTGCCAGAGTCCCTGAGCTGAGGCGCTGTCGGCGTTCACAATCACGTCGCGGCTTTCCTTTTTCATCGTGACCAGTTGTGCGGCCAGATCACCGGCGGCGGTTTCCCGTCCGTTGAGCAGGATGCGCGGCGTGGCTTCGGCGGTGATGGTGACGATATGCGCATGTTCGGTCATTTTGACGCTGGAGCCGCTCACCGGCAGGTCCACGCGTACGCCGGACCGCACCACAAGATTGCTGTTCAGGAGGAAAAACACCATGAGCAGCAGCACCACATTGAGCAGCGGCGCGAGGTAAAGAAAGTCCGGCCGGACGCGGATGGTGCTCTGCAGTTTCATGCAGGTTTCCCCCTATCGCAGCGGTATCGGCCCGCCGGCGGCCTTGCGTTTCTTTTCCTCCACCACGGCGAGCGCACCCTCTTTGAAGCCCACGATGTCGTTCGTCTGGCGGCTTTGCATGATCATGTTCACGATCTCAATGCCGGCCCGCTCCATGTCGTGCATGAAGTGCCTGACACTGGAAGCCAGCCATGCGTAAAGGACGTAGGCGGGAATGGCGACGGCGATGCCTGCGGCGGACGTGATGAGGCTGCTGTAAACGCCGCGGGACATTTCCGTGGCCGTGGCGAATCCGTTCTGCGCCACCGGCTGGAAAGTATCCACCAGCCCCAGCACGGTGCCGAGCAGGCCGATCAGCGGAGCGATGTAGGCGATGGCGATGAGCACGGCGAGATGACGCTCCAGTCTCGGCACTTCGAGCTGGCCGGCTTCCTGGACGATCGCTTTCAGCTCGTCCCGGGGGGCATCGTACCGGGTCAGGACCGCCTTGAGAACCCTCGCAACCGGTCCCGGCGTCCCGGCACTGACCGTCAGGGCTTCGACGTAATTCTTTCGGCTCACAAGGTTGCCTACCCCCTGAAGCAGGTCCGGCACGACGACAGCGGAGCGGTGAAAGTGGAAAAACCGCTCCAGAAAAATGGCCACAGCAAGCAGGCTGCAGCCGAGCAACAGATAGATAAGTGGCTGTCCCTGACTAATGAGTTCCTTCATGGATGCCGGTATTTATCGGGTCATGCGCCCCCGGCAACTGCCGATTGCACACTGGAGATTAAGGGATCTTAAAGGCTTTGGCGAGCAAAATCCCAGCAAAAATGCGAGGAATTCTCCGATTTCCTGACCAGACGGCAACCCGCCCGGTGGCTGCAGGCGGTGTTTTTGCGGTTTGTCCTTCGACCGGTTCGGCGAAGTTTTGCCCCGCATCAATGCCACCTGTTCTCACGCCCCGGCCTCCCTCGCTGTTCCCGCGGTGCGCGATGCGATCGCCCTGACGCAGTGGGCCATGGTGCTCGCCGCGGGAAAAAGACGGAGTCTCCGGCGGGGGGGCTGCGCACGAGGCGAGATAAATTCCGCCTCCTCCACGGAAAAGGATGGCGGCCCCGTGCCGAATTATGGCAAGAGAGCGCCCGACCGCCTCTTTCAAACCCCCGCATGACTCCCTCCGACCTGCCGGCTTCGAGCCTGGACCCTCCCCAGCCAGTGCCCCGGCCTGTTGATCCCGCTGCGCTCGAATCCGCCCGCCGCAAGGCTTACTGGCGCCTCCTGCCGCTGCTCTTTGTCAGCTATCTGGTCGCCTACGTGGATCGCCAGAATGTGGCCATCGCCAAACTTACGATGATGCAGGACCTCCCCGAATTCACCGATGCGGTTATCGGTCTGGGAGCGGGCATTTTCTTTCTTGGTTACTTCCTGCTGGAGGTGCCGGGCACGCTGCTGGTGGAAAAGTGGAGTGCCCGGAAATGGATCACCCGGATCATGGTCACCTGGGGGCTGATGGCGGCGCTGACGGCGGTGGTGCGGACGCCGGGGCAGTTCTACGCGGTGCGCTTTTTCCTTGGTTTGGCGGAGGCGGGGTTTTTCCCGGGTGTGATCGTCTATCTCACGCACTGGTTCACCAGCCGCGACCGTGCGCGGGCGCTGGCTATTTTCTTTGTCGCCAGTCCGCTGGCGCAAATCGTCAGTCCGCTCGTCAACCAGTGGCTGTTGCCCATCGGGGTCAGCGCGGAAAACCTCGCAAAACTGAACATCGTGGACGCCGCTCCCCTGCCGGCATGGCTCGGACTCACCGGATGGCAGTGGATCTACATTCTGTGGGGAATCCCCGCGCTGGTCATGGCCGTCGTGATCTTCTTTTGCCTGACCGACAAGCCGCGCCAGGCAAAATGGCTCACCGCCGCTGAGCGGGAAGCCCTGGAAACGGCGCTCGAGAATGAGCGCGTCGTCACGGGCGGCGGACAGCGGCACAATGCGCTGCGCGGCCTGCTCCATCCACGCGTCTGGCTGCTGGCCATCGCCATGTTCTGCACCGTCACCGCCACCTATGCGGTCGAGTTCTTTATGCCTACCATTTTCAAGGAATGGTACGACATGGATATCAAGAAACTCACCTGGCTCATCATCCTTCCGCCGGCGCTGGCCATGATCGCCCAGCCGGCCACTGCGTGGAGTTCCGACCGGTTCAACGAACGCCGCTGGCACGCGGTGGTGCCGATGCTCGTCGCCGCCATCTGCATGGCGCTCCTGCCGTGGTCGCAGGGGAATCTCGCGCTCACCCTCGTGCTCTTTATGCTCATCCTCGCCGGGTGTAAGGCCTACATGCCCGCCTTCTGGTCGCTGCCGAGCCTCTTTCTTGTCAATGCCGCCGCCGCCGGCAGTATCGGCCTCATCAATTCCATCGGAAATCTCGGCGGCTTCTGCGGCCCGGCCATCACCGGCTATCTGAAAGAGTCCACCGGCTCATTCCACACCAGCCTCTACTATCTGGCCGGCTCCATCATGGTCTCCGCCATAATGATTTTTTTCATCGCCACGAAGTGCCGGAAGCCTGCGCAAAAGTAGTCGGGGACTTCAGTCCGCCGACAGGCACTCCCGGCTTCCCGGCGGACTAAAGTCCTCGACTGCTTTACGCCGTGTCACTCCGAAGGTCTATCCGCCGGCATAGGCCGCCCCGGCGGCGGGGGTCGCTCCGCTGCGCCCGAGAATATTCTCCAGCGCTGCAAGAACGAGCATCACATTCCGCTCGCTGCTGCTGCTGCCCATGAGGCCGATGCGCAGAGCTTTGCCTTTGAACGGCCCAAGGCCGGCGCCGATTTCGATGCCGTATTCGTTGAGAAGGCGGCGGCGCACCGCGGCTTCGTCCACACCCTCCGGCGCGTGGATGGCGTTGAGTGTGGTCAGTGAATGCTTCGGGATAAAGTTCAGCCCGATCGCTTCGAGTCCGGCGCGCAGCGCGAGGTGGTTGCGGCGGTGCCGGGCGATGCGCGGCTCCAGCCCTTCCTCCAGCACAATAGCCAGCGCCTCACGCAGCGCGTAGGTCATATTGATCGGCGCGGTGTGATGATACACGCGGTCCGCGCCCCAGTAATTCCGGATCATGCCAAGGTCGAGATACCAGCTCTGCACCTTCGTCTTGCGCGCATCCATTCGGGCCAGTGCGCGCGGCGAAAACGTGACCGGCGAAAGCCCCGGCGGACAGCTCAGACATTTCTGCGTGCCGCTGTAACAGGCATCAATGCCCCATGCATCCACCTGCAGCGGCAGACCGCCGAGCGATGTCACGGCATCCACCGCAAACAGCGCGCCGGCACCGTGCACAAGCTTCGAGATTTCCTCCAGCGGCTGATGCGCGCCGGTGCTCGTCTCCGCGTGGACAATGCCGAATACCTTCGCATCCGGCACCGCCTTGAGTGCCTCCGCCACACGCTCTTCAGGAATGGTTTCGCCCCACGGCGCTTCGATGGCATGAACCCGCGCCCCGCAGCGCTCGAACACATCCTTCATGCGCGTGCCGAACACCCCGTTCACACACACGATCGCCGCATCCCCCGGCTCCAGCAAATTCACCGCCACCGTCTCCATGCCCGCACTGCCCGTGCCGCTCATCGCCAGCGTCATTTCATTCTGTGTCTGAAACACCTCGCGCAGCATCTGCCGCGTCTCGTCCATCAGCTTCAAATACTCAGGATCAAGGTGCCCCAGCGTCGGAGCCCCGAGCGCCTGCAACACGCGGGCCGGCACATCACTGGGACCAGGACCGAGAAGAATGCGCTGCGGAGGATGGAAGGTGTTCGCGAAATTCATAACGCCGCCGTCCTTAGCGGGACACAGCGGCGGCGCGAGGGAAATGTGCGTTCAGTCCGCGCGGCAACGCCTGCTGACCCGGCTGCAATCCTGCGCAGAGGCGGAGTCGCCAGCCTGAGCGCAGTGGATTATCGCTGGCGCAGGTTGCCCGCAAGTGTCCTCGCCGG